>JBHHYG010000267.1:0-4956 GCA_046757445.1 Acidobacteriota bacterium | reverse complement strand
GCGCACGACTAAACATCGTCCTCAACTGGTTCGAGGAGTTGAAGCAGCGGGTGCCTACCGGGCGGTGACCTACTCCCCAGGCTCCTGTTCGATCACTCGCTGAACACACCGTCGATCAAGCTG
The DNA here is from genome assembly GCA_046757445.1 of Acidobacteriota bacterium. Classification (GTDB taxonomy): domain Bacteria; phylum Acidobacteriota; class UBA890; order UBA890; family UBA890; genus JBHHYG01. The sequence goes on along the minus strand of JBHHYG010000267.1, from coordinate 4,833 downwards.
AGCCGATCCCGATACACCGAGCAGTCCGGCAGGTGTGTACCAACCCACCTGTCATTCTCAAGCAATCCATCCGATGAGTTCAAAGAAGGAAAGTTTGTCGATCCAGGAGAGTTTCTTCAGGGAAGCCTTGAAAGGTAAGCCTGGCTTGGCGGATGGAATCTTCGGGAGGGACAGCCGCACGGGGGTGCCGGGCGCGGTGTGGGGCCGATTGACCAAAGGGGAAAGCACGTATTATCGTGTTGCACAGTATTTCGTGCAAATTGGGGAGGCACAACATGAAGACCAACATTACCCTGAAGATCGACGCCGATCTGGTGCGAGAGGCTAAGGTTCTCGCGGCGCAGCAGGGCACTTCCGTCAGCCGCCTTCTGGCGGAGCATCTCGAGGAGCTGGTGCGGCGCGACAAGGCCTACGATGTAGCGAAGCGTCGGGCGTTGGCGAGGCTCAAGAAAGGGTTCAGACTCGGCTGGGCCCCACCGGCCTCGAGACACGAGCTCCATGAGCGCTAGCCCGCATTTCTCATCGCGCTTCGTCGCGAGGGCGTGGCTAGGCCCGCGCCGACAAGGCGCGCGCCGGGAGGGCGACACAGGCGTATTTGACAATACGTCGAGGAGACCGATCCAGCACAACGTAGTCGCCGCGGGCCTAGCCACGCCCGCAGCAGGAGGGCGATGAGAAATGCGGGCTAGGTCCTTTGTCGATACCAACATCCTTGTCTATGCCCACGACAAAGGGTCCGGGGCCAGGCACGACCAGGCTGAAGTCCTCGTGGAGCGTCTATGGCGGGAACGATCGGGAGTGATCAGCATTCAGGTGATCCAGGAGTTCTACGTCAATGTTCGTCGCAGGGCGCAGAACCCCATCCCTCCGGTCGAGGCCAGAAGGCTGGTGAAGGATTATCTTTGCTGGGAGGTGGTGATCAATACGGGAGACTCGATCCTCGAAGTCCTCGATTTCGAGCGTCGCTTCGATCTCTCTTTCTGGGACGCCTTGATCGTTCAGGCAGCCAACGCTTCGGGCGCCAAGACGCTCTATTCAGAGGATCTCAATCATGGCCAGATCTACGGTATGGTGAAGGTGCTCAATCCCTTCCTCGCCCGAAGTGAGGAGTGAAGACTGGATCCATCGTTCCCGAGCAGCCAGCCCGACTCCGGCTGAGAGTGAAGCTAACGCTCAATGACCTAACTTTCATCCGCCGATCGCCGCCTGGCCGCCGGCAAGCAACTTGACGGTCACACTCATCGGAGCCGTGCTGTGAGGAGATGCTCGCCGGCGTCGACATTGGCCATGGAATAGATCCGCCTGCCGCTGAGTTCGTCCTTCATCAAGGTGATGAACACACCGCTCAGGCACAGCATTGCGACCAAGTTGGGGATTGCCACGACGGCCACGGCGATGTTGGCGAGCAACCACAGCCTGTCCACATCCGCAACGCCCGCGAAGACCACGCCGGGCACGAAGTACAGCCACCGCACGGCCCGGAACACGCGAACGCCGACAAGGCTCACCAAGCTGGTCTCGAAATAGACGAAGAAGCTGATCTGCGTAGACAGACAGAACGTGGCGATGGAAGCAGACACGATCATCGCCGCCGTTGAGGCTGGAAGCACCGCTGAAAACGCCGTCAGCAGCAGCTCGATACCCGACTCGCCACTTGCCAGGGCACCCGTGGACAGAATTGCCAGTGCGGTGATCGAGCAGATCACGATCGTATCCACGAACACCTCGAACACGCCCCAGATACCTTGCTGGAACGGGTGCCCGGTGTCGGCGGCCGCATGCACCATGGGCGCCGTTCCCAGTCCCGCCTCATTGGAGAGCATGCCGCGCGCCATACCCTGCTTGATGGCCGTGCCCACCGCAACGCCGGTGGCGCCACCCGCGCCGGCCAGAGGAGAAAACGCGTGCTGCACGATCGATCGCAGCACCTCCGGCAGCGAGCCGACGTTCACGGCGATCACGATCAGGCCGGCGCCGATATACAGCAGCGACATGATGGGAACGAGCCGTTCCGAGAAGCGGCCGATGCGGGCCACACCGCCAAGCACGACCGTCGCCGTGATCGCGGCCATGGCACCGGTCACCAGGTACGGGTTCAGACCGTAGCCGGCGAGCAGCGCACGGCCCACCGTGTGTGACTGCAGCAACGACGAGGCGAACACGGCGTTGATCACCATGCCGGCGCTGAACAGCGTAGCGAGCGGTGTCCATCCGAGGCCGCGACGAATGGTGTGTTGCGGGCCGCCGCGGATCTGACCATCGGCACCCCGTTGCCGGTAGTACAGTCCCAGCGTGATCTCGGCAGTTTTGGACATCATGCCGAACAGCGCCAGCACCCACATCCAGAAAATTGCACCGGGGCCACCTACCGACAGAGCCGTCGCCACCCCGGCCATGTTGCCCATGCCCACCGCTCCGGCCAGCGATGTGGCCGCTGCCTGGAAGGGTGTGAGCTGCCCCCTTGTGGCCTTGGGAGCGCCGCGCAGCAGGCCGGTCAGCGTATGGCGGGCAATGTAGCGCAGCCCGGTCAGCTGGAAGAAGCCGGAGCGGAGCGTGAAGAAGACCGCCACGCCGGCCAAGAAGGCCATGGTCCACGGACCCCACAGGAAGGCGTCGATGTGCGCGAGCTGGTTCAGAAGAACGTCGAGCACGGGCCCTCAGATCAGAGGTTCGAGCACGCCGATGAGGCGGTCGACCTCATGCAGCGTGTTGTAATGGACCATGCTCACACGCACCACACCGTCGCCCGCCCTCAAGCCGAGATCGTCGATCAGGCGCGGCGAGTAAAAGTCGCCCCACCGTATGCCGATTTTGTGCGCATCGACGCTGCTGACGATGGCACGACTGCTGACACCTGGAACCCGGAACGAAACGGTGGGCACACGCACGTCCCGGTCAGCGCAATCGGGGCCGACGACGCAGACGCCCGACTTGGAGGCGAGGAACTCGAGCAACCGCCTCGCCAGGAGCTGCTCGTGGGCACCGATCGCATCAAACGCGGCCACCACCGCCTCGCGATCGCTTTTTGTGGTGCAGCCGCCAGCCGCCGCCAACTGCCGCAGGTAATCCACGAGACCGAGCATCCCGTAACTGAGTTCGTAGTTCACGCCCCCGGGTTGGAGCTTGTACGGGATGTCGGTCTGATCGACGAAGTAGTGGTTCAGGCTCGGCAACCCCAGCAGGTGCTCACGCTTGCCGTACAGCACCGCGTGGTGAGGCCCGTACACCTTGTAGAAGCTGAACACATAGAAGTCGACGTCTAGAGCGCGAACGTCGATTGCTCGGTGCGGCGCATAGGCGACTCCGTCGACACACAGCATGGCCCCGCGCTCGTGCGCCAGGTCGGCGATTGCGCGGATCGGTTGGATCCTGCCGAGGATGTTGGATGTGTGGGTCAGGGCGACCAGCCGCGTACGTGGTCCCAGCAGCGAAACCAGGTCCTCCGGGTGCAACTCGCGGCTTTCCGGCCTGACGGTCCAGAACTTGACGCTGACCCCCAACCGCTGCACGTCGAGCCACGGTCCGATATTGGCCTCGTGGTCAGCATTGGTGACGATGATCTCGTCCCCAGGTGCCAGCTGACGTCCGAGCGCGTCGGCAAGCATGTGCAGCAGCAAGCTGCTCGAGGGTCCCATCACGATCTCCGCGGCATCCTCGGCATTCATCAGCATGGCCACCGCTTCGGTGGCGATGCGGAGCCGCTCGCTCGCCAGCTCCGACAGCGCGTAAGAGGCGCCGTGCTGAACGTTGCTCGCCACCAGGTAGTCGTTGATGCGGTCCAGGACGGGCCGCAGGATCTGTGATCCGCCGGCGTTGTCGAAAAACACCCAATCGCCCGCCAGCGCCGGAAAGAAAGCCCGCGCGAACTCCGGATCCAGAGGCGTACTCACTATCAAATCACGACCTCCTGGTGTCTCAATCGGGTATCGTGGGCGAGGTACACCTCACTCCTACCGTCTTCGCCAAGCTCGACGAGGATGACGCAGGGTCCGAGGCGGGTGCTTCGGACGAGCGCAGAGAGTATCGCGCTAGATCAGCCACGGGCAAAGACCTGGTCCGTCAGCGTCGGGGCCGTTGCCAGGCAAGTCAACTTTCCGTTCCTCCGATGACCTGTCAGCTGGGCAGGCGTACGGAGGGATCAAGGTTTGGAGTTCGCGGAAACGGCCGCGCGGGGGCCGTCTCACGGGAATGAAGAGACGCAAGGATGTGACATCGAGACATCATGACATCTTGACATCATTCAATGGGCTCGATACGCTCGCATGCATGCGAACAACCGTGAGAATCGACGACGATGTGCTGAGAGCCGCCAAGAGCATCGCCGCGTCTCAGGGCCGCTCGCTCGGGGAGGTTCTTTCGCAGTTGGCCCGCCGCGGCCTGCAACCTCGCGAGCCCCGGCGTGCCGGGCTCGTACCGGTTTTCGAAATCGATCCCGGGGCTCCGCGCCTGACGCCGGAAATGGTGCGTGAAGCGCTCGACGATGCCGGATGAGCGCCCTGCTGGACGTCAACTTCCTCGTCGCGCTGGCGTGGCCCAATCATATCCACCACCAGGCCGCGACCATCTGGTTCGAGGAAAACCACCGCCGGGGATGGGCCACATGCCCCCTCACCCAGAGCGGCTTCGTGAGGGTCTCATCGAATCGGAAGGTGATTCCCGATGCTCGAACACCGACCGAAGCGATCATCTTGTTACGAGAGTTGACCGCGCTCGAGGGACATGAATTCTGGATTGACGACGTGGTCATGGCTTCACCCGACCACGTCGATCCCCGGCGCATCGTCGGCCATCGGCAGGTAACCGACGCGCACATGGTTGCGCTGGTGTTGCGTC
>JBHHYG010000266.1:0-4962 GCA_046757445.1 Acidobacteriota bacterium | reverse complement strand
CCTGCAGGCCGGCGTCATAGGCGACCAGGTAGAGCTCGTAGAGCTGCCTGAACTCGGCCGAGAAGTGGCCGTCCACCGGCACCGTGCGGGCGATGTCGGAAACGTAGTAGTTGACCTCCGCCGAGTGATCGACGAGCACCACCTCCCCGGCACGCATCACCCGGTTGCGGGCGTCGTAGTCACGGAAGAGGGTGACGAAGGAGAGCAGGGCGTTGGGTCCCGACTGGATGTCGGCGCTGTAGGCTAACCGCTGGGCGCCGTGGCGGCGCAGTTGGCCCTCGATCCAACCGGCCAGCTGGCGCTCGCTCATGCCCGGGCGCAGGCGACGCAGGCCGGCCACAACGCCCCCTACGGAGACCTGCGCGACGTCCCGCATGAGCTTCAGCTCGGCGGTCGACTTGACCTTCCAGGCCCGCTGCAGCGGCGGCAGCAGGTTGCGCACCTCGGCTCTCGGAAAGCGGGCGCGGAAACGGGCGACCACGAGATCCTCGGGCATGGTGGCCGCGCCCATGCTGGGCAGCAGCTGCCAGAAGCGCTCGCCGCTGCCGAAGCGGCCGATGCCGCCTGCCTCCGAGCCCTCTCTTTGCAGCAGATAGAAGGGCCGTCGAGCTTGTACCTGCTGCCGAATGTCGGCATCGAGCCTCGCCAGAGGCCGGATGGTCTCGAGGCCGAGGGCAGACAGGCGCTGGCGTGCTGCTTGCCCGACATCAGGCAGGTAGGCGGTGACCTGCCTGCGAGCCGGCAGGAGCAGCAACACCGCTCCCGGCTCCTGCACGCCGGTAAGGTAGATGACCGCCTCGGACTGCTTGAACTCCTGCGGCCGGAAATAGGGATCGAAACGGTGCTCCTCCCAGGCGTCCATGGGGTCCTTGGCGCCTAGCAAGAGCACGATTCCGTTGCCGATCTCCTGGGCGAGCCTGAGGCGCCGCATGGCATATTCGTCGGCCCCGAAATAGTCGGCCAAGCGGGGGAAAGGGCTCGAAGCACTCGGCGCTTGCGGCCCAGCGCCATGTGGATAGCCGGCCGGCTCGGTGGGCGCACCCGAGAGCAGGTGCGGCGCCGGCTGCGGGGCGGGGTGGCTGGCTGCGGCTGTGGCCGCCATCGACACCGACGCGCAGAGGAATCCCGCCAGCAAAAGGTGAGGAGCAGATCCACACAACAACCGATCTCTCGATCTCAGGAAGCTCGATTTCAGATTCATCTACTGCTCTCGTTCATGGATACGGTGACGTTTGTGGATGGGTCTCGCGGACCTCAGAAGAGGGGCATGACGACGTGAGGACCCCAGCGATTCTGAGGCAGGGGAACCCTGACCTCGAGAACTTTCCTCTCCTGCGGCTGCACATCCACCACGGTGAGCGGGGTCAGCCGCACGCTCGCATCCAGGGCCTCGGCAAGGGCAAGACCCTGCTTGTAGGGCTTCTCGGCCCGCGAGATGACCACCTCCACCGGTGCGGCACCCTCGTCCGGGTCGACGCCCATGAAGGTGTTGGAGCGGGTGATGCCCTGCAGCGGCACCAGAAAGCGGAACGCTGTCCTGCCGATCCACGCCAGGCTGCCCAGGAAGCTGCGGCGCGCGCCGGACCCTGGTGCCGTCGGCGGCATCTGGTAGAACATCCCCTTCATGACATAGCGGGGAGGAAGAATGGTGGCCACCAGAGGATGCCCGTGGCGCTCGCCGAGGCGTTCCCGGACTTGCCCGTCGGCGAGGGCGGCCTCGAAGACCTGCTCAGCCCACTCCCGAGTCTGTGGCCAGGCACTGATCACCACCGCCTGCTCCTGTGGGAGCTGGACGATCACCGTGTGGCTGCGCGTGTAGCCGCGCAGCGCGCCGCCGAGTGAAAAAGCCAGCAGGAGGCAAAAAGCATAGGCAGCCAGCCAGGCCAGGGGGCGCGAGAGCAGGCTTCCGAAGGTGGCCTCGAAGACCCGCCGCACCGGGTTTCCCGGCAGAAAGGCGCCGCGGGTTCGGGCGTAGGCCAGGTAGTCCTCGCCGAACCGTTCCTCCATGCGCCGCTCCTCGAAGCGCGCCAGGCCGGCGTACAGAAAGAGCATGGTCACCCAGATGCCGAGCAGCAGAAAGCGCGGCCAGATGGTAAGCAACCCCCAGCCGGCGACCCCCAGGCCCAGGTACTGCGGGTGTCTGGAGATGCGATAGAGGAAGCCGGTGGCGACGCCGCGGCGCAGCAGCTTGTTGCCGTACACTTGGGCGGCCGAGATGAGAAATCCCCAGCCTCCCAGGGCAAACAGATAGAGGCCGATCTGCCGTTGCCACTCGAGCAGCCGCGAGGTGGTAACCACCGAGTGATTGAGGAAGAAGCCGTCCAGCCAGGCGGTCAGCGAGCTATTCGACAGGAAGCCGAGCAGCGGCTGGAAGTGCAGGCTGGCGTAAAAAAAGCCGGCGAAGGGGCTGATCATGATCAGCACCTCGCAGGCGCCGAGGCCGAGCAACAGCACCACTCCCCAGCGACCCCACTGTTCCTGGTTCTTCATCGACGGCGAAGGTAGCCTAGCTGCGCGCCGGAATCAACGAGAAGAGGGGGGTGTAGCGTCGGCTTCCTTGCTGGGAGCTAGCCGGCATTTCTCAGTTGAGAAATGCTGCCTAAGGAGAGCGTTGATACTAGATATTCAGACCGCGATATCATATACTGTCGCTGCAACGAACATTGTCGTCGAACCACGCCGGGGGAACCGGGCAAGGCCAGGCGCCGCGGAGGCGCCAGCGAGAAAGGCGAGCTGAGAATGGTGCAACCTGCTCCCTCGATCGAAGCCGTGGGCGGTGAGTACGCAGATCACCCCTTCATTCTCATCTGGGAGCTGTCGCAAGCCTGCGAGCTCGCCTGCCGCCACTGCCGGGCGGAAGCCATTCCCGGCCGACACCCCGGTGAGCTGAGCACCGAAGAGGGCAAGACGCTCCTCGATGCCGCCGCCGAGATGGGGGTCTTCGTGGTGGTGCTCACCGGCGGCGATCCACTGGAGCGGGATGACCTCTACGAGCTCATCGGCCACGGCGTCGACGCCGGCCTGCGCATGTCGACGATCCCCGCCGCCACCTCCAACCTGAGCCGCGCGACGGTGGCCAAGCTGCGTGACGCCGGCCTAGCGCAGATGGCGCTGAGCCTGGATGCGCCGACATCCGCAGCCCACGACGCCTTCCGGGGCGTCGAGGGTGTCTTCGCCAAGACCCTCGAGGCCGCCGGCTGGGCCCGCGAGATCGGCCTGCCGCTGCAGATCAACAGCGTCATCTGCCGGCAGACATGGCCCGCCTTCGACGAGCTGGCCAAGCTGGTCGCCGCGCTGGGCCCGGTCTTCTGGGAGGTCTTCTTCCTGGTGCCGGTGGGCCGGGGCGTGGAGATCCAGAGCTTGAGCGCCGACGAGTACGAGGAGGCCTTTGCCAAGATCCATTCCTTCGCCCGCGGCGCCTCTTTCATCGTCAAGGTGGCCGAGGCGCCCCATTACCATCGCTACTGCCTGCAGCACCATGGGGCAGGAGGTGCCAGTCGCCGCGGCAACGGCGGTGCGGCCCACCCCATGCATGGGCACGGCCCGAGGTCGGCGATGGGGCTCGGCCGAGGCGGCGTCGTGCCCGGCGCCGTCGGCAGGGCGCCGGCGCCGGTCAACGCCGGCAAGGGCTTCTGCTTTGTCTCTCACCTGGGTGAGGTCTTCCCGAGCGGCTTCATGCCGCTGTCGGCCGGCAACGTTCGCAACAGATCTTTGCAGGAGATCTATCGGCAGAGCGATCTGTTCCGGCGGCTCCGTGACCCGGACGAGCTCGAGGGCAAGTGCGGCATCTGCCGCTTTCGCCCGGTCTGCGGGGGGTCCCGATCGCGGGCCTTCGCGCTCACCGGCAACCCGCTTGCGTCGGAGCCCTGCTGCGCCTACGAGCCTGCCGGCACCTGAGCGCGACCGCTTTCTTTCGGCAGGGGGCTGCCCCGCATATCTCAACGGTTTGCTGCTGCGGGCGCGGCACAGGGCGCGCTCGCTGCGTTGCGCTTGCTCGGGCTCCTCGACGTATTGTCAAATACGCCTCCGGAGTCCTCCCGGCGCGCACCTTGCGCCCGCGCTCTTTCCCACACCCTCGCGACGAAAACCGTTGAGAAATGCGGGCTACTGCGTGGGCTCCGAGAGTAGGCGCTGAAAAGCCCGGCTTGTCTCCGGCGACCAGCTGCCGAACACCTCGGCGACACGACCGTCGGGGTCGAGCAGCACGCTCATGGGGATGAACACCAAGCCGCCGGCGTAGAGGTCGGGCAGGCGAGGGTCGTCGATCACGTAGGCCGGGTAGTTGATTCCCAGACTGGCCAGGAAGGGCGGCACCAGCTCGTTGTTGTCGACGTCGAGGCTGATTCCGACCAGGTCGATGCCGGCTTCGCCGAAGCGGGCACGGAGATCCTCGAGTTCCGGCATCTCCTTCTTGCAGGGGATGCAGTAGGTTGCCCAGAGGTTGAGCAGGGTCCGTCGACCCGGCTTCTGTATCTTGCGGATGCTGGTCGACGACCCGTCGGCCGCCTGTAGTCGCAGATCCGGGAACGACTGTCCGATCTCGAGGTTGAGCTTGGTCAGCAACATCTCCTGCGGGCCGAGCGGGTCGGCGAGCTGGAAGCGGCGCTCGTCAACGGCGGCAAAGCCCGCCTGTCCCTCGACCAGGCGCAGGCTGCTGTCGGCCGCCACCTCGTCGAGGCGTTGCACCCGGCCGCTGGGCCAGGTCACTTCCAGCCACTCGGCCTCGGCGTCGTCGCCGAGGCCGAACAGCAACCTCGGGTCGGATTCCGCCAGGTAGCCGCTGCCTCCCGCTTTCACCTTGGTCAGCACGCCGGCCGAGGTCTTCACGCGAACCACGGCGCCGAAGGCGTCACGGCCGCTGTCGGTGCCCTCCAGCTCGAGGCGAAGGAAGTGACCCTCCTGCCCGACGTTGTTGCGGAAAAGATGGTAAGCGTCCCCTTGCAGCGAGACCATGAAGATGTC
>JBHHYG010000265.1:0-5019 GCA_046757445.1 Acidobacteriota bacterium | reverse complement strand
CCCGGACGGTGGTCAGGAGGAAGTCGACCGCGCGGCTCACCACCGGGTGTGTGGCCGCGCCGCTGCCGATGAGGCTCATGGCCACGAAGCTGGTCAGGGGAGCCGCCTCGAGAAAACCACCGTCGCGGGGCTGGATCTCGCCGAGGATGCGCAGCGTGCGCCGGCGCACCGCGGCACGGACGAGACGCGCCAGAGGATTGCGCGAGGGGCAGTGGTGGTGCCGGACCTGGCCCATGGCGATGAGGGCTGGAAGGGCGTAGCTGACCATCGGCAGACCGAGGCGGGGAAACCAGCGGCGCGGCACGGCGGCCACCTCGAACGGGATGGTCGGGATGGCTCGCCAGGCCGCTGGTCCGTGCCCGAAACGCCCTCCCAGCGCGCACATGGTGAGAATCGGCACGGAGAACGTCCGGTCGTCTCCGTAGCTCGCCAGGATGTGCCGGGACAGGGTCTCCGGTGAGAGGCCCTGCACCCAGCCCGACAACCAGTCGGCGGCCCGCTCCGCCGCCGCCTCGCAGGCCGCATCCCCGGCAGCACCGGCGCCCAGTGCCACCCAGCCGAGCACCGTGGTGCTGCTGTTGCTGGGGCTGCCCGGGGTGTCCCCGAAACCACCGTCGGCATTCTGGTGGGTGGCCAGCCACTGCAGGCCACCGCGCACGGCAGCGGCCAGGCGCGGCCGGATCGCCGGCTCCGCCGTGCGGCGAAACAGTTCCAGGGCGAAGGAAGCCGTCGCCGTCGACAGCGCGCTGCTGGCCAGCTCGCCCTCGAACCGTCCGCCGGCGCGCCAGGCCGACAGCAGGCGACAGATGGCGGCCGTTCTCAGATCGGCGCAACTGCCGGGAAGGCTGGGGGGCCCCATCGACCGCCGTCACAGACCCAGATGGCCGAGGGCCAGCAGAGCATAGTAGGTGTATTCCACATCGACGACGTCGTCGGCCCAGTGGCCACAGAAGCCGTTTCCATTCCACAGCGTGTCGACGAAATCCAGGCAGTCTTCCCGCAGATCACCGAGGTCGACCTGCAGACCGGCCAGGGCGTGCAGGGCCGTCGCGGTCGACAGGAGATCCGGCAGCGGCGCATCGGGCATGGCGAGAAAGCCGCCCCCGTCCGCCGCCTGGGCCCGCAACCATTCCCCGAGGCTCGCCGGCGTCGACCGGTCCAGGTGGCGGAGAAGGGTGGCCATGGCGGCGGTCGTCGGTGTGGTGCCGAGGAGCAGGCCGGGGTCGTTGGCATAGCCACCGTCCGGCGTCGCCAGGCGCGCACAGGCCTGCAACATTTCCTCGGGAGCGGGCATCGGACGACAGGCGTCCTGGTAGGCGCCGAGAGCCAGGAAGGCGTGGTACACCGTTCCGCGGGCCGCTCCCGCCGTGGCCGCATACCCCCCATCGTCGGCGCGAAACGACTCGATCCGGCTCACCATCGGGTCCGTGACGGCGGTCGCATCCCGGCCGGTGCCCCGACTCAGCGCCGCATGCGCCCGCATCAGGCAGGCCAGATGCACCAGGTCCAGGCCGTCGCCGTCGCCGAACTGCTCCAGGTACGCCTTCGTGGACGAGCGCGGCAGATCGGCGCTCAGGGCATCGAGAGCCTCGATCCCGAACACCGTGTAGTAGAGATCGCTGTCCGGACTGCGACCGCGCACGCCCCCGTCGGTGTTGAACTGCGACAGCACGAATGCGACCACCCGGTCTGACGCCTCACGAAGCTGTTTCGGTGCGAGCCTCGCGACCTGCAGCATTTCGAGCCTCAAACTCACTGCAGTAGCCCTCGATCAGATGCTCGCCGTAGATCTTGCCGATGACGCGCCGCAGCAACCCCTTCAGCGTCGGCGAGGTGAGTGGCGACAGGCTGCGGATCGCCTGTTCCTTGTACGCATCGAGCAGCTCGTCGGCCTTGTCGATGACACCCTGCTCGGTGAGAATGCGCGAGATGTCGGCGGCAACCGTCTCGTAGGAAACCGTGCCCCGCCAGAGAGCGGCCACGACCTCGTGATCCGGCCCGTTCGCCGTGCGCCGGTGGGCGATGGCCAGCAGCAGGGAGGGGCGCAGATCCCTCAGGTCATGGCTGTCGCCGGCGCCGGCATGATCGTCGAGGTCATCACGGATCTGGTAGGCAATCCCCAGCGACTCGCTGTAGCTCGAGAGCACCGACAGGATGGTCTCGTCGGCGCCGGCGAGCCGTGCGCCCAGACGCAGCGCCACCTCGAATGCCGGGGCGGTCTTCTCGCGAAAGATCTCGAGAACATCCATCGATGACAGCGGCTCGCGCCGGCGTGTCCAGCACAGCTCGGCGCCCTGGCCGCGGCACAGTGTCACGTGGCCGATCGCAGCCTCCCGCAGCATGGCGCTGGTGATCGCCGCCGGCGCCTCTGCCTCGGCGATGAGACGGTACCCCTCACCCACCAGGAAGTCGCCCACGTTCAGCGCCACGGGAACACCGTGCTCCGTGTGTAGCGTCGCCTTGTCGTAGCGCGTCGCCTCGCCATCCTCGATGTCGTCGTGAATCAACGAGGCCTTGTGGAAGCACTCCACGGCCACGGCGATCTTCTTCAAGGCCTGCGGAAAGACCGGCTCGGAGCCGGAGGCGTCCTCCTGCAAGGCCAGGTAGGCGCACGCCGTCAGATAGGGGCGCCAGCGCTTGCCGGCCCGGGCCAGCCACTGGCGGGCGATCTGCTCGGTCTCGCCTCGGACCGGCCCCATCAGCCGGGTCAGCGCTCGCGGGCCGAACCAGTCGGCAACCTCTCCCTTGAGAGCATCGAGGTCCAGACGATAGGTCCGGTCCTCCGAGGTCAGATGGATCAGATCCCAGACCCACTCCATGTCGACCGTGGTGTTGATGCAATCGTCCTGGAGGAGGGGGACCGACATCCCGGGAATGGCCGTGGCCTCCATGTGTGGAAAACATTTCTCCAGCACGTTGAGGCAGCTCACCCCGATGATCGCCTCGATGCGCCCGGTCTCGATCATCTGCCTGACGATGGCCGACCCCTCGGCCACCAGCACGGCGTAACCCAGGCGATCGGCCTCCTGGGTCAGATCGTGCAGAGTGCACAGGCCACACTGCTTGCACAGCAGTCCGAACTCGTCGAACGGGGCCGGACAGCTCTCCTCGACGCGCAGACACTTCGGCAGCAGAAGAAGGCGGCGATCATATGGAATGCCGGCCAGCGACTCGCGCCAGACCGCGTTGTTGACCAGGACCGCGGCAAAGTCGATGTAGATCTCCGGCACGCTCGCGCCGGTGATCACCCGCCCCGCCGCCTCGACCAGATCGGCCATGGACAGAGGCGGTACGATGCCCTCGCGGGCGATCAGATCGGCGGCAACCCTCTTCATGCGCTCCCGCACGGCGGGCTCACCCGGTATGTTGGACTGGACCGCCCGGTCGCGCTGGCGCGGCATCTTGCGGGGCAACGCCACCGGCAGACGCGGCGCGGGCGTGTCGCCGGTTGACGGTGGCACCACCAGGTGAAGGGGTAATCGCTTCTCGCTCATCAGTCACACCCTCGTCAGAGTAAGGCCGTGTCGTGGCGACGGCGGACACCTGGCCGACAGGGCGAGATCGCAAGGTTTGCGGCAGTCTAGCGGATCCCGGCGGCCACGGCCACACGGGCACCGGGGAACGGGTCCGGACCCGCTGCCCTCCCCGGGCAGGCAACGCCTCATGTGTACGCCCCGAAACCGAAGTACCAGTGCTTCTTGGCGAACCGGTACAGCCAGTGCTGTTCGGGGATCTCCCCGCCGGGCTGATGCTGGCTGGACAGCGGACGCAGGGCCTGCAGCTCGGGGAGGGCGGTGCCCCGGGCCGTGGTGTCCCTCGCCTGGTGGCGTGTGACCACGTCCTGGAGGAGATCCGGGCGCTCCAGCACGATGCAGCCGCGCGTCGCGCCGGCCGCGGTGGAGCGAAAATCCGCCAGGAGCTTCGACTGCGTCATGGTGGTGAACAGATCCCCGTCGTGGTCGTCGATGCTCTCGGTGGCGAACTGGATGATCGGACACGGCTCGATGTCTCCCCACGGACCGATGTGGTGGCTGATGCCGGTGGCGGCCGGACAGAGCGCCTCGCCGCGATCGTTCCAGTACGCATCGACGAACACGATGGGCTTCCTGGCGCGCATCTCGACACCGAACCGGCGCACCTCGCGCACCTGCTCCGGCGTCAGCGCCAGGCCTGGCGCGGGGTCCGGGCCGATGGGCCGGTAGGTATAGAACCACACGTAGTGCACACCGCGCTCGATGAGGGCGTCGATCCAGGACTCGCTCACCAGGTCGTCGAAGTTGTTGGCGCAGACGCTGGTCGCCACACCCGTGATGAGCCGGTGTCGGAGACAGGCGTCGAGACCGGCGAGGGTCTTGTCGAGCACGCCCTCCCGGCCACGGCGCTGGTCGCTGATGGTCGCCGACCCCTCGATGCTCACCAGCGGCGTGACGTTGCCGATGCGTCGCAGCCGGGCCGCGACCTCGTCGGTGATGAACTGTCCGTTGGTGAAGACCTGGAAGTAACAGTCCGGGTGCGACCCGAGAATATCGAGCAGGTCCGGATGCATGAACGGCTCGCCGCCGAGGATCCCGAAGAAGCTGCTGCCGTGCTCCTTGGCGCTCCGGATCAGGCGATCCATGTCGGCGAAGGAAATCGTCGCCCGAGGCGCCGCCACGTCCACCCAGCAACCCGTGCAACGCAGGTTGCAGCTATTCGTGATGGAGATGTAGAGAAAGGGCGGAAAGCTTTCTCCTCGCCTGAGCCGCTTCTTGAAGCGCTGCACCGAGAGCATGCCCTTGAAGCCGAAGTTGTAGGCAAACTTCCAGAGCAGCCGGGCGTCGGTCGTGCGCCACATGCGGCTGGCCAGCCCTAAGAGCATGCTTCTCTCCTCGGTTCCAACCCGGCGGCATCCAGAGCCCGGTAGGGGATCTTAGCGCTCGGGCGCCCCGGGGCCGCCCTACGTTTCAGGAGCCGGGGAGAGAAGGCATCCGAGGAGGCATCCAGAAGAAGGGCGAACCGGTTCATACTCCCAGGAGCCTC
>JBHHYG010000264.1:0-5102 GCA_046757445.1 Acidobacteriota bacterium | reverse complement strand
CAAAACCCTCCCGGTGGCGATGCTGGTCAGGCAGCAGGATGGAATTCCAACCTGTGAGAAGCAAGCGCGGCAGAGTCGCTCAAGGTGCTCGTTGCAAAGGCGTTAGCGGCCCGGGGCGTTTCTCGCACCTTCGCAGCTAACACCCTTCCCCTCGACACTTGATTCCGAGCTCGAAGGCGAAAACGGGGTTCCCGACCGGATACTCCCTCGCAGTTGCTGGAAACGAAAACGCGGCGGCCACGCATGCGTGCGATCGGCAGTTCTCAAACTCTTCCGACTCAGGTCCGAGGCCAATTGGCGGGGAAGTTGCTACTTCGAATACTGTTCGAACTTTGCATCCGGAGGAGGAGGATCCATGGCCCATAAACAAGAAAGATCCGCCAGCCGGAAGGCCGGTGCCCGCGAGGTTCCGGTGAAGCAGGGACCGCCGCTCGCCCGGTTCCACGGCCACCGGCATCACTGGCACGTCCCGGCTTGGGAACGAGAGGTCGATCGATGGTTCGAGGATTTCCGGCGCCACATCGCGTTTCCGAGATGGTGGGGCCGGGAAGCGTGGTGGCCGCCGGCGCAGCTGGGCTTGGAAATGCCGGTACTCGATATGTACGAAAAGGGCGATGATGTGGTGGTGAAGGCGGAGATTCCGGGGATGTCCAAGGACGACATCGAAGTGAACCTGGCTGACCACACGCTGACTGTCAAAGGGGAGAAGAAGAAGGAAGAGGAGGTGGACGAGGAAGGCTACTATTGCTGCGAGCGGTCCTTTGGATCGTTCTCGCGCACCGTCGAGCTTCCGGCGGACGTCAAGACCGAAGAGGCCACGGCCACCTTCAAGGACGGCGTCCTGGAGGTCCGGCTGCCGAAAACCGAAGCGGCGAAACGGAAGGCCGTCAAGGTGCAGGTGCGATAGGGCCGTGGGTCGCAGGCAGCAGGGAAGCACGGAGTACGACGCTTAGAGTTTGAGAAAGTCCTTCTCCAGGCTCCGCTCCGCGACAACGTGGATCCCTTCCTGCATGAGCAGCTCGGCGGCATCACGATCGATCGGCGCCTCCTCCACCCAAAACACTCGGACGCGTTTCTTCACCGCCTCGCCTGCTGAGGCAGCTGTCTTACTGGAGCAGAAACACCTCCAGAATAGTCTCCCTGGGCCGCGCGGTTTTTCGCAGGTGCGCCTGGCGCTGGCGCACGAGGTGGTCATATGTCGGCCGCGGGCTGGGGCTGCGATAGAAAACTCCGGTGTAGAGCTCCGTACCGTACTGCTGTGCCAGCGCCATCGCTTGCAGCCGGTCAGTCGGATCGTGCCCCAACTTTTCCAAGCGCTGCATCATCGCTTTGTGCACCCTGAGCTGGGCCTCGGGCTGGCCGAAGGTTACGCACGGCGACTGGACGTTGATGAACGCAAAACCCGGAAAGCGGATCCCTTCTTCAATGATTGCCTCGAGGCCACCCATGTCGGCGGGCGTTCCCTGAGCGACGAATTCGCCCCCATAGCCGAGGACATGGAGGAGGGGATTGACCGGATCCTCGAGGCTGCCGTAGGTCGAGGACACCGTCTGCAGCCCGCGGGGTGACGTCGGCGACAGCTGTCCTTTGGTCATGCCGTAGATGTGGTTGTCCATGACGATGTACGTGAGGTCGACGTTCCGGCGGATCACGTGGGGCACGTGGCCGCCGCCGATCGAGAACCCGTCCCCGTCGCCGCCGGCCACCAATACGAGCAGATCGGGATTCGCCAACTTGATTCCCTGGGCAATGGGAAGGGCACGTCCATGAACCGAGTTGAAGCCGTATGTGCTGGTGTAGCCGGGAATCCTGCTGGAGCAGCCGATCCCCGACACGAACGCGATCTCATGGGGGGGACGCCCAATGGTGGCAAGCGCACGGTGAATGGCGGTCAGGACGCCGAAGTCGCCGCACCCTGGGCACCAAATCGGCGGCAGGTCGCTGCGGAAGTCTTTGGCGACGTAGCGCTCACCGCGCGGCGCGGCGCCAGAGTGGCTGATCGGAACTGCGGCTCCACTTCTCATCTCATGCGGCACCTTTCCGCCGACCGCGCTCGCGCGCACTGGCCAGCTCTCGCAATCGCTTCACGACCTCGTCCGCCGTGATGGGATTCGAGCTGCTCTTGGCGAGCGACTCCACCCCTGCGGGAACGTCAACGTACATCCGGATCACCTTGTGGAGCTGCCCCTGGTGCGACTGTTCGACGACCAGCCCGGTTTCCACCGACGCGAAGAAGTGCTGGTAGATCTCCTCCGATACCGGGTACAAGAGCTTGGGAACCAGCAGCTTGACTCGCAGACCCTCCGCCTGCGCCCAGCGCAGTGCCTCCAGGGCAACGCCCGCCATGCTGCCCCAGCTGATCAGCCCGACCGGCGCACCCTG
This sequence comes from Acidobacteriota bacterium, assembly GCA_046757445.1. Classification (GTDB taxonomy): domain Bacteria; phylum Acidobacteriota; class UBA890; order UBA890; family UBA890; genus JBHHYG01. The sequence goes on along the minus strand of JBHHYG010000264.1, from coordinate 2,720 downwards.
GTCTCCTTCCAGGACGAACAGGTCGTAGCGCCGTTTGAGCGGGTGGAGCTTCTTGAGGCGCTTTGCGTTCATGCGTGCGTGCTCTGTGCCGCTGCCCGTCGGCGCACCATGCTCGTTGTGCTCGATGCCCGATGCCAGATAGGTGCCTCCTTCCACGCCGGGGCGCGTGAGTGGGCTGATGCCCGACTCGGTGAGGCGGAAACGCGCGTAGTGATCGAGCTCCGTGGCTGTCGGCCGCCGGCGATCCAGCAGCTGCATCGCGCCGGTGTCGATGCGCTGCACGGTCTCCTTGCGCTGGGCGATTGCCTGATCGGACAAGACGATGACCGGTGTCTGGTACTGTTCGGCGATGTTGAACGCCTCCACGGTGATGCCGAACGTGTCGGCAACGCTGACCGGTGCGAGGACGGGGCGGACCACGTCGCCATGGGCCGAGAAGATCGCTTGGAAGAGGTCGGCCTGCTCGCTCTTCGTGGGCAGGCCCGTGGAGGGTCCGCCTCGTTGGACGTTGACGCACACCAGCGGTAGCTCGGCCATGCTCGCTAGGCCTAGTATTTCCGCCTTGAGGGACATGCCCGGCCCCGACGTTGCGGTCATCGCCTTCTTGCCGGCAAACGAGGCGCCGACGGCTGCACCCACTCCGGCCATTTCATCCTCAGCCTGCAGCAGAGTGCCGCCGTACTTCCAGATTTCTCGGTTGAGGAACTGCATGATTTCGCTGGACGGCGTGATGGGATAGCCGCTGAAGAACTGACAACCCGCGTAGATGGCGGCCGCGGCACACATGTGATTCCCGTCGGTGAGCAGCGGCGTCGTGCCTGCGGCAGCCGCCGCCAGCGGCGAGCCGTTCTCCCACGGGTGTGCTTCGGTGTACGCGATGCCGGCAGCGAATGCCCGCTCGTTACCGGCCATCACCTCCGGCATTTGCTTCACGAACTGCTGACGTATGCTGGCCAGGATGCGCTGCCGGGGAATGCCGAGCCAGCCGGCCAGGAGGCCAAGGACCAGCACGTTCTTAGCTCTGTCCGTGCCGGCAGCCTGCTTGGCCATTTCCCCGATCGGTACCGCAAGCACTTCGGCAGGCTTCACGCCGTCAAGTGGAATACTGTCGGGTGCTACGCCGGCCTTGCTGTCGTAGATCACCACCGTGTGGCGACCCACGGGAAGCTCTGCCCCGAACTTCGAGAAGTCCTGCCAGTTGAGAGCCACAGCGACGTCCAACGTACCACCCGGGTTGAGGACGGCTTGCGTCGCGATCCGCAAGCGACAGGAACACTCGCCACCACGGATCTGGGAGCCGAAGCTCTTCGTCAACATGGCGTAGTAACCTTCGAGCGCAGCGGCGGTGATCAGAGCCTCCCCCGCTGAAACCACGCCATCTCCCCCGGCGCCCGCTATCCCGATGATCAAATCGCTCCGCATACCTCCGGAGGATGAGCAAGGCAGATGCCGGCGTTACTTTTCTCCGCGCGGCTGTCACACGGCAACCGGCACCTACGATCTGGCCCATGCGGCTTCTCAGGAGCAAGAACTGGGCAGGAGTCAAACTCCTACCGGCGCGAACAAGACTCACACCTCGTCGCGTGTTCAAGCAGCCAGACACATAAGTTGACCTCCATTGGTCCGGCAGATATCCTAATCGGCGCTGGCTCGCGGTGTCTGAGTTCGGTTCCTGTTGAGCGCGGTGCATGCGGTACACGCGGGGCTCGGAAGGTTTCCCCGTTGAAGCTTTTACCGTGATGTGGCGTCATTAGCGGCATGACCAGAAAACGCGCGATCATATCGCTTCTAGTAATCGCGGCTCTCGCGACTTACACGGTGGCTGCCGCCGGGCTCCCGAATCCGCTGCAGCTCTTTGGCTTGGGGCAAGAGGCGGAACCGACGCCAACCGCCGTGCCGCAGCACCGCGGCCCGGTGTCTGCGGCGCCACCGCCGTCCTTTGCGGCGATCGCGCGTGCTGCTCGGCCGGCGGTGGTGAACGTGTCCACGACGCACACCGTGCGGACACAGGGGTTTCCGGGCTTCGGCCCGGGACCCTTCGGCGAGCAGGATCCCTTTTCCGAATTCTTCCGCCGCTTTTTCGGCCCGATGCCACCGCGCAGCTTCACGCAGCGCGCGCTTGGGTCCGGTGTGATCATCGACCGCCACGGTTACATCGTTACGAATGCCCACGTCGTCAAGAATGCCGACAAGATCGTGATCAAGCTTGAAGACAAGCGTGAGTTTGACACCAAAGTGGTGGGCATCGACGGGAAGACCGACGTTGCGCTGCTGAAGATCCACGCGCCCGAGAACCTCACCGTGGCTCCCCTGGGCGATTCCGACGCGTTGCAAGTTGGCGACTGGGTGGTAGCCATCGGCAACCCGTTCGGCCTGTCGGAAACAGTGACCGCGGGCATCGTCAGCGCCAAGGGACGTGTGATCGGCGAAGGCCCGTACGATGATTTCATCCAAACCGACGCGTCGATCAACCCCGGCAACTCTGGCGGTCCCCTGCTCGACCTCCACGGCACAGTGGTGGGCATCAATTCGGCCATCTTCAGTCGGGGCGGAGGCAACATCGGTATCGGGTTCGCGATTCCGAGCAACATCGTTCACGTGATCATGGATCAGCTCATCCGCTTCGGTGAGGTCCGCCGCGGGCACATCGGGTTGGAGGTTCAGGAGCTGAACGTCGAGCTCGCCCAAGCCTTTGGCCTCGATCGCAAGCGGGGCGTGGT
>JBHHYG010000263.1:0-5128 GCA_046757445.1 Acidobacteriota bacterium | reverse complement strand
CTACCGGGCCCTGCCCCTCCCCAGAGGATTGCGCCAGTGCCGGGACCAACCCCAGCAGCAGCGTACAAGCCAAACCGACAGCGACGCCAGGGAATCCGCCCCGACGCCACCACCATCTCCGACCAGGCAGTACAGGGAACAAAGATCGTCCACCTCGACAGCTCGCCATCATGACCCCATTTTGCACCTGGAGCGCCCCACTCCCAAGGGGGCTCTCCAGTTACTGCTCGACCGGTTTGGAGACATCCTACTTCCGCTCGATGCGCTCCCAGATGTAGACGCTGTCCTCGATCCTGCTCTCACCGCCACCATTGACTGCGAACCGGCTAGGGCGAAAATTCGCACCGGCATACTCGCCGTTCTTATTAAGTGCATAGAAGCTGAGACCGAAGGCCGGAGTTCCGTCGCCGCGCAGGAGTCGCGGATCGATGGTCTTGTGCGCGACTCGCTTGAGAACCTCGATGCAGGCGTCTTTCGGATGCTTGCCCTGCCGCATCAACTCGACCACCAAAAATGAACAACAGTCCAGGAGGTTGGCTTCGCCTCTGCCTGTCGAGCCACAAGCGCCAACGTCGTTGTCGACGTAGAGTCCGGCGCCGAGGATCGGCGAATCCCCTACCCTACCGGGAAGCTTCCAGCTCAAGCCACTGGTGGTGGTGACACCGGAGATATCACCGTTTGCGTTTAGGCAGTTGCAATTGATCGTGCCGTAGTGGCGGAAGAAGGGATCGAATTCGTCAGCCTCGGCGCGCGTTTCGTTGCCCGTCTCGTGTTTCGGGGGAAGCCAGTCGTCCCGGTCGGACAGGTTCTCCTTCCAGCGAAGCCACCGCTCCCGCGCCCTATCCGTCAGCAGGTTTTCGATCTCGAAGCCGTGGTAACGGGCGAAGTCCTGGGCCCCCTTACCCACCAGCAGAACGTGGTCGGTACGCTCCATCACCAGCTTTGCGACCCTGGACGGCGTCTTGATACCCTCGAGCGCCGCCACTGCACCGCCATTTCGAGTCGGGCCGTGCATGACCGAGGAGTCGAGCTGCACTACGCCCTCCTCGTTGGGAAGCCCACCATAGCCAACGCTCATGTCGTCAGGGTCTTCCTCCACCAGGTTGACACCAGCGATGGCCGCTTCAAGGGTGTCTTCGCCGGCCAGGAGCATCGACATTGCCTTCTTGCAAGCTCGCGTTCCGTTCCTGCTCGAGATCACCAAGGGTCGTCGCCCTTCCGACCATCGGGTGTGCACCGCCGGCCCAGGCGCTGCGGCAGCCTTCCGGCTTCCCAACCAGCCGAGGCCAGTAGCTACGCCAGCACGCAAGACTCCTCGGCGACTCCAAAGGCTACTCATGCCATCCTCCTCATGGCTAACTCATCTCTCTGCACGACCGTACCGATCTTCCAGTCGGACTACGTCGTCGATGTGGGGAGTGGACACTTCGAAAATGTCACAGGTAGAAAGAGCGCGCATCCGGTGAACCGTGCCGGGCGGGATGTGCCGAGCCTCACCAGGGGAAAGAACGTGAGCCACGAGCTCATCGCCCTCTTTGAGCTCGACCTCGAGGCTGCCAGTGGCCAGGTAGATAGTCTCGTCCTTGATCTCGTGGTACTGCAAGCTTAGCTGCTCGTCTTTCTCGACGTGCAGGATCTTACCGACGTAGAGGTCGGTCTCTGCGAAAATGACCTCGTGTCCCCACGGCTTTTCGACTCGTCGCATCAACCCTCCTGCGCATACCTGCGACGGACGGTATCGCCCCGCTCACCGGCTGCCTTGCTCATATCATTACTTGCGGCCCATGAACCCATCCGGGAAGAGTGCCATCAGCTGCTCGAAGACGAACTCCTCGACCTCCTGGGCGGTTTTCAGCTGCAGCGCATGCTGAAGGATACGCTCTGCCTCCGAGCGCTTCACCCTGCGAATGACGCTCTTGATCAGAGGAATGGCCACGACGTTCATGCTCAGCTCGTTGATGCCGAACCCCAACAGCACCAAGGCATTCAGTGGATCGGCAGCCATCTCCCCGCACATACTGATAGTTGTCTCATGGTCCTTGGCCACCTCCACGAGATCCCTCAGCAGGCGCAAAACGGCCGGATGCAAAGGTTGGTAGAGATGAGCCACGGCATCGTTGGTCCGGTCGACCGCCAGCAGATACTGGATCAAGTCGTTGCTGCCGATGGTGAAGAATTCCACCTCGCTGGCTAGCAGATCGGCGATCAGCGCAGCGCCCGGAACTTCAACCATCACCCCCAAGGGGATTGAGCTTGCCACCGGGCTTCCCTCCGCCTCGAGAGCTTCGCGCAGCTCCTCGATCAACAACTTGGCCTGGCGCAACTCCTCGACGCCGGAGACGAAGGGCAGCATGATTCTCAGCTTGCCGTGGATGCTGGCCCGCAGTAGTCCTCGCAGCTGCGTGCTGAACAACTCCCGCTCCCGCAGCGCCAGGCGTAGCGCTCGAAGGCCTAGTAGGGCGTTAGTCTGGTGTTGGCCGGAAGGATCGCCTGGCAACAGCTTCTCGCCACCGATGTCGAGGATGCGGATGTTGACCGGATGCGGGCTCATCCGTTCCAGCACCGAACGGTATTCTCGATAGTGTTCCTCTTCCGTGGGCAGCACCCCGGGGCGGCGCAGATAAAGGAACTCGGAACGGTACAGGCCAATCCCTTCGGCACCATGCGACAGGGCCGAAGTGACTTCTTCGCTGGTTTCTATATTGGCGGTCAGCTTGACGCGGAAACCATCAGGTGTTTCCGCAGGTAGGTCGCGGGTGGCCAGCAACTCGGCCTGGTGTCCAGAAAAGGAAACCTGCTTGTTTTCGTATTCTCCAAGCATCGTGCTGGATGGACGCACCATCACCAAGCCTTCATCCCCATCGAGCACGACGGTGTCATTTGCTTGCAGCATGGTGGTGACGTCATGCAAGCCGACCACGGCCGGAATCTCGAGAGAGCGAGCGACGATGGCCGTGTGGCTGGTACGGCCCCCGATATCGGTGGCGAAGCCGATGATGCGCCGGACGTCCAGTTGGGCGGTCTCGGAGGGTGTCAGGTCGTGGGCGAAGAGCACCACGGGCTGCTCGAGCCCTTCGAGGCGAAGGCCTTCCTCACCAAGGAGTGCCCGCAATAACCGCTCTTGGAGATCGTCGATATCCGTGCCCCGTTCCCGTAGATAGACATCCGAAATGCTGGCCAGTTGGTTGCTGAGATTCTCTCCCACGCGACGAACAGCCCACTCGGAATTCTGTCTCTGCTCGAGGACCCTCTTCGTGATCTCACCAATGAACATCGGGTCCTCCAACATCAGGAGCTGTGCGTCGAAGATCTGTGCGACGCTGGCTCCCAGCTCCTCCCTGGTTTGGCGTTTCAGAGCCCTCAGGTCTTCCTGCGCTCGAATCACTGCTTCCTCGAGTCGCTTGAGTTCGTCGCCGATTTGATCACTGGCGAGCGCCTGCCGGCTGACCGGCGTTCGCCGCCTCTCCAGCACCAACGCGGGACCAATGGCGACGCCGGGCGAGACGCCAATTCCACGGCAGACGATTCCCTCCACGTGTCGTTCAATCCTCCCCGAACTTGTCCTCGACCAAAGCTTGGAGCGCGGTCATTCCAGGCACCTCGTCACAGCCGTCGAGCTGCAGCTCGAGCTTTGCTCCCTGCGGTGCGGCCAGGAGTAGAACCCCCATGATGCTCTTGCCGTTCACGGAGAGGTCTCCCATGACGATAGTGATTTCGCAGGTGAAACGGCTGGCACACTGAACAAACTTGGCGGCAGCGCGGGCGTGCAACCCTAACTTGTTCCGAATTACCAGTTCGCCGCGGAGCATGAATTCAGGCAGGCAGTGAAGGTTGTCGCTTCAAGCTTCTTCCCGGGATGAAAGGATTTCGCTGGCGACATAAACGCTCTTCCGCCCCCGTTCACGGACCTGCTGGGCAATCTCCAGCAAGCTGTCATCGGCGTTCTGCAAGCTCGTCAGCTTGATCACCATCGGCAGGTTGACTCCGGTGACGATCTCGACCTGCCCTGTTTCTAGGAAGGATAGGCTAACGTTGGTAGGGGTGCCGCCGAACATGTCCGTAAAGATCAGTACACCACTGCCGCTGTCTACAACACCTATCGCCTCTTTGATCTGCCTTCGGGCATCGGCAACATCATCGTCCCAATCGATAGACACTGCGCTGATCCCCTTGGTACGACCGACGATGCGCTCGGTGGCGTCGAGCAACTCCTGTGCCAGCTGGCCATGGGTAACAATGACAGCACCTACCATCGAGCGCTCCTCGTGGGCTGGAGGAATCTCTCCGGCATCACTCGAAATCCCCCTCGTCCAGGTCGAAGGACTCGGCAACGAAGCGAGGACGCTCCATGGCTTCCCGTAATCTGTTGCTGAGGTCTTCGGCCGGATGATAGCCGGTGAGCTTCAAGATCATGTTCCTCACGGCCACCTCTATGAGGATAGAAGGATTGCGCCCAAATGCGACCGGCAAATGGATCAAAGGTAGTTCGACATCCAAGATCGCGTACTTTTCCTGATCGAGCCCGAGACGCTCATAATGATGGCTTTCCTTCCACTCCTCCAGGACCACCACCAGCTCCAGCCTCTTGCGAGAACGGATTGATGCTGCACCGAACAGGTGCTCGATGTTGATGATACCCAGGCCCCGTAGCTCCATGTGATGTCGGATCAACTCGGGACCCCGCCCAAGCAAGATATCGCCCGCCTGCCGCCGGATCTCGACGACATCATCACTGACCAGTCGATGGCCCCGCACAACGAGATCGAGCGCGCACTCACTCTTCCCCACACCTGATTTACCCATGATCAATACGCCAACGCCAAACACATCCATGAGCACTCCGTGAAGCGTCATCCGGGGTGCTAGCTGGCTATCTAGGAAAAGGGTGATGCGGTCGATGAAGACCGACGATGGGAAACGGCTCCTGAGTAGTGGTACGCGGTGCGCTTCACATTCGTCGATAAGCTCTCTGGGGATCTCTTCATTCTCGGTGACCGCGAGACAGGCAATGGGTTTCTGACAGAGGCGTTCGAGCACACTTCGACGCCCATCGGCACCGAGCAATGCCAGATAGCTCATTTCCGAGGAGCCGAGTACCTGCACCCTACCAGCCTCCAGGAAATCGACG
>JBHHYG010000262.1:0-5153 GCA_046757445.1 Acidobacteriota bacterium | reverse complement strand
GAGGCAGCGGTCGAAGTTTGCTACTATCTGCGAGTCTTCCCGTGTCCAGGGCGGGGGTGTGGATGGAGCCGTCAGCGGTGCGAGGGGACGGGGACCAGTGTGCTGGCGGGGACACGGCACACCCGAGGTGTCGGCGATGGGGCGTTGGCGTCTCGGGTCGGGGGCCGGACCATGAGTGGTGAGGAGCACGCCAGGATCCTCGTCGTCGATGACGAGCCGTACATCCGTGAGATCCTCAGCCGCTGGCTGACCGAGGAGGGCTATCGATGTACTCAGGCCCCGAACGCCGGCGCGGCCCTGGAGGCTCTCCGGGGCGACGCTTACGAGCTGTTGATCTCCGATATCCGTATGCCCGAGATGTCGGGCCTGGACCTGCTGATCAAGGTGCGCGAGGAGTTCGACGACCTCGCCGTGATCATGGTCACGGCCGTAGATGACCGGGAGACGGCGATTCGCACCCTGGAGCTTGGCGCCTTCGGTTATGTGATCAAGCCGTTCGACCAGAACGAGGTCTTGATCAGCGTTGCCAACGTCGTCGAGCGTCGCCGCCTGGCTTTGGTGAGCCGCAACTACCAGCACCAGCTGGAGGAAGAGGTTCGCGATCGAACCGCCGACATCCGTGTCAGAGAAGAGGAAATCTCGCTGCGGCTGGTCTCTGCGGCGGAGTATCGCGACGAAGAGACGGGTGCGCACATTCGCCGCATGGGCCAATACGCGGAGGTGCTGGCCTCGGCCCTGGGCTGGAGCTCGGACAGGGTGGACGAGATCCGGCTTGCCGCTCCCATGCACGATATCGGCAAGATCGGCATCCCCGACAGCATTCTGTTGAAGCCGGGGAAGCTGACCGACGATGAATTCGACACCATCAAGCGACATACGACCATCGGGGCGGGGATCCTCACCGGGTCGGGGATACCGCTGTTGCAGATGGCCGAGGAGATCGCCATATCCCACCACGAGAAATGGGACGGCTCCGGTTATCCACGGGGAGTGACCGCGTCTGAGATTCCAGAAGCCGGTCGCATCGTCGCCGTTGCCGATGTCTACGATGCGCTGGTGCATGACCGCGTCTACAGGCCGGCGATGCCGGAAGAGAAAGCCCTCGGTATCATGCGTGAGGGTCGCGGCCAGCACTTCGACGAGACCGTATTCGACTGCTTCCTGGATATCCTGCCGCAGTTCCGGCAGATCCAGGAGCGGGTAGCCGATGAGTCGGGGGCGACCTGAACCGTTCAACAACCAAAAGGAATCCATGGCCATGGCACAGGCGAACCGCATCCTCGTAGCCGACGATGAATCCAGCGTTCGAGAGATCCTCCGCCGCTTTCTCGAGGAGCGCGGCTTTCAGGTGGAGACCGCCGCCGACGGTGAGGAAGCGCTGGCGATCATCCGACAAGGGCAGACAGACCTGCTGCTGCTGGACTTGAAGATGCCGAAGCTAGATGGCCTCGAGCTGCTTCAGCGCATCGAGGAAGAAGGTCTCGAGGTGGCGGTCATCACCATCTCCGGAGCCGCCGACGAGGAGACGGCCAGGGAAAGCCTCCGTCGGGGTGCGGCTGATTTCATCACCAAGCCCTTCGACCTCATGTACCTGGAGACCAGCCTCATGGCAAAGCTGCTGTTGCTGGAAGGCTAGCCCGCATTCCTCAACGGCGCGCGGCTGGCCGCTGGCACCGGCGTCGAGGCGCTGCGGAGGTGTCGGAAAAACGGTCGCCAGACCGTTTTTTGTACGGATAATCATTGCCCGCCGTCGGTAAGGCTATCTTTTCGACAGCGGCGATCTGCTGAGGTAACTTCGGTAAGGCTATCTTTTCGACAGCGGCGATCTGCTGAGGTAACTGACGAGGCCGGCGTTTTGCGCCGGCGTTTTCGACGCGACGCGACAACCGACCACAAGATGACGGGAATCACCTAGGCATGGACTCCGGATCTGGCAAGCGCGGCGATGGCGATGCGCAAGATGGGGAGGGCCATTGCCGCTCTTTACTGCACCGATCCGCGAACGCCCTGCCTGCTCCCGAGCGGTTGCTGACCAACCTGCTGGACTCGCTGGCCGGTGCCCTGCTGGTGGTCAGGATACCTGGATACCAGATCGAGTACGCCAACGGTGCCCTGAGCAACGTCGTCGGCTACGAGGCAAAGGAGGTCATTGGTCGGGAGATCCGCATCCTGTATCCGGCCCGGCCGGGCCCTTCGCTATTCGAGGAGCTCGTTTCACAGTCGCTCATCGAGAAACGGCACCGTTTTCGCGGCGAGCAGGTGCTGGTGAAAAAGAACGGCGACCTGGTGTGGGCCGAGATCGTTGCCACGCTGGTCTACGAAGACGGGCAGCTCTCCCAGGTCATCAGCATCATCCGTGACATCACCGATTCCAAGCTGGCAGACGAGGTTCTGCTCCGCAGCCAATCCCGGCTGGAGCTTCTCAATGACATCTTGAGAGGAATGCAGGCGGGCATGTCGGTCGAGCAGATGATCGAGCTCACGCTGCAGCGAATCAGTGAGCGCTTCACCAAGTTCAGGGTCGCCTACTCGAGGGTCGAGGGCGACGAAATCGTCGTTACACATTCGATCGAGCCCGAAGGCATGCCGCCACTCGAGGGCAGGTCGGCGGATCTGAAGGCTGCTCCGGAGTACCTCGACACGCTCCGCCGCGGTGAAGCGGTGATCGTTGAAGATACTGCGCGCGACAGCCGTCTTGGGGAGCTGTCGCGGACGCTCGAGGCAGGTGGAGCGCGTGCCATGCTCAACCTCCCCATGCACTGCTCGAACGAGGTGATGGGCTTGCTGTGTCTGGACTCGCCCGAACCGAGAAAGTGGGGCATCCACGAGATCGATACGATCACCGAAGTTGCCGGGTACCTGGCGATAGCGCTCAGGAACGTGCAAGCGCGAGAAGAGCGCCAGCGGCTCGAGGGACAGCTCCGTCAGGCACAAAAAATGGAGGCTGTAGGTCGCCTCGCGGGTGGGGTAGCCCACGATTTCAACAACATTTTGACCGGAATTACGGGTTATACGGAGTTAGCGCTTTGTGATGTAGAAGACGGGTCACTGCGAGAGGATCTGATGAGCATCCGGGAATTCTCCGATCGTGCCGCACAGCTCACCCAACAGCTGCTGGCCTTCAGCCGCAGGCAGCCATTGGAGCCGGTGGTCCTGGACCTCAACAAGCTCATCTCCAACACCATTTCCATGCTCGCTCGACTCATCAGTGAGGACATCGAGCTCGAGTTCGCTCCAGCCGAGGATATCGGCAACGTCAAGGTTGATGCGGGCCAGATCGAGCAGGTGCTCATGAATCTTGCCATCAACGCAAGGGATGCGATGCCGGACGGTGGCAAGCTGCTCATCGAGACCGCCGAAGTCACCCTCGATGATGGCTATGCCGGCACCCACACAGGCGTCGTACCCGGCGCCTATGTGATGCTCGCGGTTACCGATACCGGCTGCGGCATGGATGAAGAATGCAAACGACAGATCTTCGAGCCATTCTTTACCACCAAAGAAAAGGGAAAAGGTACCGGGCTCGGTCTCGCCACCGTCTATGGCATCGTCAAGCAGCATGGTGGCAACGTCTGGGTATACAGTGAGCCGGGCAAGGGAACGACGTTCAAGATCTACCTGCCGCGCCTCGACCATGAAGTCGAAGCGATACCCGCCTGCGGCGAGCCGGTCAGCACGCTGCGAGGGAGCGAGACGATTCTGCTCGTCGAGGATGAATCCAGTGTCGGGGACGCCGTCGGGCGGGCTCTCGAGTCGTATGGGTACAAGGTCATCTCTGCCGCCCATCCCGACCGAGCCTTCGAGCTGTTCTCTCACAGCCCCCACGAGATCAGGCTTCTGTTGACCGATGTCGTCCTGCCGAGCCAAGACGGTCGGGAACTCTATGAGCGTATGAGGGAACAGCGTCCCGATCTTCGAGTTCTCTACATGTCTGGTTACACCGATGGTGCGATTCTCCACAACGGCGTGCTCGATCCCGGCGTTCCTTTCGTTCAAAAACCATTCGCGCCGGCACAACTTGTGGGAAAGATCCGCGCATTGCTGGACAAGGCCTGAAGATGATCGCGGGCAACGCAGCGAGGCTTCTGGTCGTCGACGATGAGCGCTACATCACTGACATCCTTTGTCGCTGGCTCCGGGCTGCCGGCTACGTCTGCGAGGCTGCAGGCAGCGCCGAGGAGGCCTGGGATCTCTTTGCCAACGATCGTCATCAGCTGGTGCTGACCGACCTGAAGATGAATGGCGGCATGTCGGGGATCGATCTTATCGACAAGCTGAAGCAGATGGAGCCGAATGTGGCGGTCATCATCGTCACCGGGGTCAACGAGCGCGGTACAGCGATTCGAGCCCTGCAGCGAGGAGCGTACGGCTACTTGGTCAAGCCGCTGCGTGAGAACGAGGTCGTCATCAACGCCGCCAGTGCGCTGGAGCGAAGGCGTTTGCAGCTGGTGAACGAGGAGAATCAGCGTCGCCTCGAGGACGAAGTGCAGAAACGTACGGCGCAGTTTCACCGAGCAGAAGACGAGGTCTCCCTGCACTTGATCGCGGCCTCGGAATATCGCGACCAGGATACCGGCGACCATATCCGCCGAATGGGCCTTTATGCGGAAGCCATGGCGTGTCGTCTTGGTTGGGGGCACCGAGTGGCTGAAGAGATGCGGCATGCAGCCCCGATGCACGATGTCGGAAAGATCGGCGTGCCGGACAATATTCTGCTCAAGCCTGCCCGCCTGACGCCGGAGGAGTTCGAGGTCGTCAAGGGACACGCGATGATCGGGGCGCGGATCCTCAGCGGCTCGAAGATGCCCTTGTTGAGACTGGCAGAACAGATCGCCCTGGCGCATCACGAGAAATGGGACGGTTCCGGTTACCCATTCGGTCTGGCTGGCGATGAGATCCCAGAGCCTGCCCGGCTGGTGACCATCGCCGACGTCTACGATGCCCTTGTGCACAATCGCATCTACCGGCCGGCTCTTCCCGAGGCGGAGGCCCTCGACATCATGAATGAAGGCCGCGGCAAGCACTTCGATCCCCACCTGCTGGACTTCTTCCTCACCATGCTGCCGGAGATCCGCGGCATCCGGCTGCAGATCGCTGCCTCCAATGGAGGCTCGAACGGCCACTGGTAGCTAGCCCGCAATTCTCAACGGCTT
>JBHHYG010000261.1:0-5160 GCA_046757445.1 Acidobacteriota bacterium | reverse complement strand
GTGCATCAGACGGCTGCTTCCGGTCCCCAGGCGCTGAGCCTGATCGAGGCCGGCTGCGCCGGATCGGCTGTCTGGTAGTAGGTGCGCACCTGTTTCAGGAGCGACTTCGCGAACAGCACTCGTCCCTTCCGGTCGGAGACGACCAGCCTGGCGGCGGTGATCTGGGTGCCGCGGAGTGCGCCGCGGATCTTCAGGTCGGGTGCCGGGGAATCGCCCGAGAACTCGGTGCGCCGGATGACGACGTCGAGTCCTCCGGCCGGCGCTTGATCGGCCGTTGCGGGTGGCTCTTGTAGCTCGGGCGGCGGCGTGGCCTGCTCGTTCGGCGGCGGCTCTCGTGGCTTCGGCGGCGGCGTGGTCTGCTCGTTCGGCGGCGGCTCCTGTCGTTTCGGGGCCGGTGGCTCCTGTCGCTCCGGCGGCTCCGCCTTGCCGCCTAGCAGCTTACCCAGCCCCGTCTTACCCAACCGGCCCCGCAGCGCTTCCTGCACCTTGCGGCCCACCAGCTTGCCGGCTGCCGCCTGCCAATCGATCTTCGGCCGCGGCGACGCCAGCGGGCCGGCCAGCGTCAGCGGCACGCTGACGCGGGCCAAGCCCGTGTCCCAGAAATAATCGGCCGCCCTCGACTTCTCCTGCACCATCGACTGGCTGATCTGTTCCGAAAAGACGATCCGGCCGGCGATGTCGATGGTCCCGGCCAGCATGTCCAGGGTCCCCTCGTCGGTCAGCTCGATGTCGGAGGAGACCAGCCGCAGGTTCTTCGAGGTGATCTTGCCGCCAGCCACCTCGAGCGCGGCGGCGATCTGGGAGAAGTCGGTCCCCTCGCTCGCCAGGCGGCCCGCAACTTCCTGCAGGCTGCGCTCTCCCAGCAGCCCGCTGGCGCGGCTCAGGACGGCGAGGACGTTGATGGCGCCGACGCGCCCCTCCTCGATCCGAACGTTGCCCGAGCCGCGCGCGCTCCTGAGGATCGCGTCCATACCGACACCCGCGGCGGTGATCGAGAGATCGCCGGTGAGGGAACCGACCAGCGACTTCTGCATCCCCAGGTTCTCCGACAGCAGCGGGCCGACGCCGATCTCCTGCGGGTGCGCCGCGACGGAGTAGACGGGAGGGTCGGCGTTCACGTCCACCGAAGCCGAGCCGATCATCGAGCCTCCGTACAGGCTCATGCGCACTGGCTCGAGTCGCACCACCTTGTGCTCGAGAGTCAAGGTGGAGCGCAGATCGTCGAACTGCAGCGCGCCAAAAGAACCATGGGCGATCTCCAGCTTGCCGCGCGCGCAGATGCGGGACAGGGTGTCTTCCGTGGGCACGGGCAGTGCCGCTGCGGATGGCGTCTCCTCGGCCGGGGTCTCCTTCTGCAGGAACGACATCAGCTCCGAGAAATTGGCCCGCTCAGAGGTCAGGTCGAAGCTGATGCGCGGCGCCTCGAGGTCGGTGACCGAGAGGCTGCCGTTGAGATCGCTGGCGCCGATGACGCCGTGGAAATCGGAGAGCTCGAGGTGGTCGTTGCGGACCGACACGTGCGCTCGGATCTGCTGCATCGGCTGATCCATCAGGGGGTGCCTGAAGGTGACGTCCGTGAGATCGAGGTTCCCCTCGACGCTGAGATCCTCGCGGCCAACGACGTCACCGTGCACCTTGGCCTCGAGCCGGAGCGGCTCGCTGGCGGAGAGCTCGAAGGGCAGCTCGCTTCCGCTCAGCCTCAGGAACAGGGCGAGATCTTCGGCCTCGATCTCGGTCGAGGGAACCTGCACGTCGACCACCGTCGCCGCGTCACGCCTATCGACCGATCCGCTCAGCGCCAGGTGGCTACGGCCCGAGCGCACCTCCAACCGGACGATCCGCACCAGCTTGAACGACTGCGTGGTGGTGGCGTCGAAGTCGATCGTCGCGGTGACCGGCTGGCCTTCGCCGCGGATCTTCACTTGCTCGAACCCGAGCCTGCCACGCCCGCGCAGCTCCTCGGGATAATGCCCCGATAGCTCCGCCTGCACGGAAACCGTACCCGCGGAGAGGCGGACGCCCACCAGCTCCTCCAAGTAGGGAGCCAAGGCCGCCACCTCGACCGACTCGAGCATCAACTTCGCGTCAACCGCCGACTGGGCCTGTGTCCCGAAGGCGGTGGGCAGCGTGCCCTCCAGCGACAGGGAGCCTCGCGGCGCGATCTTGGCGCTCATGTGCACGCGGGCCGGACGGCCAAGACGCAGCTCGTCGACGGAGAGAGCGACGTCCTCGAGATCGACATCGGCTTCCCCTGGGGCGGCGGACACCTTTCCGGCGAGCGAGGCGTCATGGAACCTCACCTTCGCTCCCACGAGCTGGAGGTTCCGGATGGTGAACGGAGTCGCTTCGCCCCCGGTGTCTGGCGCGACGCTGCTCGTCGATCTTTCCGCCGCCGCCGTCCCGAAGCTCCAGCGGCCGTCCGCGGAGCGAGCGACGCGAAACTCCGGCCGCCTCACGACCAGCTTTGTCACCTGGATGTCGCCCCCGAACAGGAGAGGCATCAGGCGGGCGCCGACGGTCAGCGACTCGGCCCGCACCAGATCCTCTACCTCGATCGGCGCAACCTTGACGCCGAGCGTCGGCACCAGGGTCAGCGACATCTCACCGAGCGAGACCTTGCGCCCCAGGACTTTTTCCGCCTCGGTCTGGATCAGGCCGCGGTAACGGTTCACGTCGACGATCAGCGGCAGGGTGAGGGCGCCGCCTACGAGGACCACCAGGAAGAGGAGCAGGGTGCCGAAAATCAGCCGGCGGCGCGGCGACCAGAGTCTTGCAGCCATGGCAGCTTCCCCCGTGTTCGGCTCCGACTCAGGCGTAGCCTTGTGGCATCACTGGTGCTCGTCAAACCATTTCTCGAGGTCGGCGATGTGACGCTCGAGGTCGGCGGCGATGGCCGCTGGATCGTCGATGTTCCGGAGGGTCAGGTCATGCTTGTACTGCTTGTCACCCAGGAAGCCGTAGAGCTCGATCTCGCCGTCGAGCTTACGCTGCTTGGTGCCGGAGATCTTCTTGGCATCGACGACCAGCAGATAATCGGCAAGGTGGGCTTGCGTCACCAGCCCGATCTTGGGTGAGTTGGCCAGCGCCCCCCGCACCGCCTGCAGCACCCGCTTGAGCACCTCCTGTACGACCAGGTCGGGTTTGGTGCCACTGTCGACGTAGACGCGTGGCACGTCGAGCCGCGCGTCGAGATCAGCGGGTGCCGCCGAGTGCTGCCGCAGCAGCGCAAACTCTTCGCTCATGTCCTGGCCCGACTGCTGCGCCCGAATGGCGTGTTCCCAGGCGTCCTGGTAGTCGCCGGCGTTGTAGGAGAGCAGCCAGGCCAGCTCCTGGGCTCTGGCCGTCTCCGGGCTCAAGGCCAGGGCCTGGCGGATGGCCTTCCGCGCCTCCTCCCACCTTTCGAGCATTCCCAGCGCGATGGCGCGATAGTAGTAGGCTTCCCAGTGTTGCGCATCGGCACGCAAGGCCCGGTCGAAATCGAGCAGCGCGTCAGCCGGCCGCGAAGCGCGAAGAAATCCGACCCCCGTCCTGACGGCATCGCTCGCTGTCTTGGGGTCGGCTGCGCTGCGGTAGTAACCGGCCCGGGTGATGGCTTTCAGGTGGGGTTTTCGCAGCTTGACTTTGACCTTGTGCCAAGTGAGCTCGTTGAGGCGACGGTTCCGGGCTGACAGGGGAGGCGGGTAATAGCCGACGACATACGATGCCCGCAGCAGGTTCAGAATCTGATCGTAGGCACGGCTCAGCTTGCCCGCTCCCCCACCCTTGATGTACCGCCCCCCGGTGATGCGCGCCAGCTCCTTGAGCTGGTCGTTGAGCTTCTTGTTGCGATGCATGGAAACGACGCTGCCCATGCCCGCGCTGGTACGGAACAGGTCACCGAGAAAGCTGTGGGAGGCCCCGCCGATGGCGATCGGGAAGACGGGCACGTCAGCCTCCCAAGCGGTAATCAAGGTGTCGGAGAAGGTGGACATGCTGCTCGTGTCGACACCGTCGGTGAGCACCACGAGCGCCCGACGGCGGGCATGACTCACATCCTGTGGGTCGGTAGCCGGGGCGAGCCCGCCGCAGCCGGAGTCGGAATCGAAAACCAGCAGGTTTGCGGGTTGGCGGCGCTGAGATCCTCCAGTCCGCGCGCCGTCACTTTCATCATCGGGCCTGGGTCCACCTACATCCCCGCCGGGCAACCCGAAGGCAACATAGCTATCAACCAACCTTTCAGCCTCGTCTCGCTCGAGCCTGGATAGACCCTCCAGCAGGGCATCGTAGAGGGCCGTGTTTCCCCCCAGCCGCAGGTTGACGATCATCTCCTTGAGGTCCGCATCACCGCCGCTCCCCCAGCGACCAGGACCAACGCGCTCGTTGAAGGGCAGCAGGTAGACGCAGTCCTCCCCCGACAGCTGATTGAGGAAGCTGTAGGCGTCGTGCTTCGCCGTCGGGGCGTCGCGCTCGATGCTGCCGCTGGTATCCAAGGTGAGTGCGATATCCAGCGGCGTCTCGTTAGGCGTCAGCAACAGCGCGATCTCCTGCGCGGCGCCGTCCTCGAAGACGGTGAAGTCCTCTTTGGTCAGGCCGGGTACCGGCGTACCAGCAGCATCAAAGACGGCAACGTGGAGGGTCACCATCTCGACCTCCGCCCCGAACGTCGGGCGCTGGTCGAGTGGAATCTGCTGTTCGGATTGCCGCGCGGGAGGCGCAGAGGCTGGTGGCAGGGCAGCGGACGGTGCGGCACCCGCCGGCGTTGCAGGACCTCCCGACAAGCCCGCAGCCGCCGTGCCGATGACCAAGCTCAAGCAGCAAGCCCGCGATCCCAAGCTCAAGGTACCCCCTTCAAGGCACGTGGCAACGGCCTGCTACCACCTCTTGGGTAGCCAGGCACGCTGCCATGGCCCTCGCAATGGCCTTTTCAACTTACTTCGCTCTCCGGGGACCCTTCCTAAGGAATTGTATCTCAAAGAATATCCCTGCTGCAGCGGAAGATGAGGGGCCACTGCCGGAATTCTCCCATCCCTCGTGGTGTGGCCTACAGACCAGTCACCCTTGCATTCTCGCATCGAGGAAACGAGAATCCAAAGAGTGCAGCATTGCCAAGAGCAACCCCTAGCCTAGCCCGAACTTCTCAACGGGTCGTGAAGCGAGCGGGCGCAAGGGCCGCGAGGACAA
>JBHHYG010000260.1:0-5204 GCA_046757445.1 Acidobacteriota bacterium | reverse complement strand
ACGCCTGCGCCCTCGAACCGGCGCGCGCCTTGTCCTCGCGGTCCTTGCGCCCGCTCGCTTCACGACCCGTTGAGAAGTTCGGGCTAGGCTGCCGCCTTCGCGTGTACCTTGAAACACAGTAGGCCCGGTACGCAGGTGAAACCCCAGGGGGGTATTGGCCTCTCCGCGCCCTCGCGACGTAGCGCGATGAGTAATGCGGGCTAGCCGCGCTCGCAGTCGGCCACAGTCAGGATCGTCGGCACCAGCGCGTCCGGCGTCACCGAGATGCTGTCGATCTTCTCCTCGACGAGCAGGCGCGTGACCTCGGGGAAATCCGACGGCGCCTGGCCGCATATGCCGGCCTTGAGCCGGGTTCCCTCTTCGGCGAGCTCCTGTACGGTCCGCAGCGTCATCCGCAGCAACATCTGCACGGCCTCGTTGCGCTCGTCGGCGATGCCCGCCAGGCTTCCGCCGGCATCACGGTCGAGGCCGAGAGCCAGTTGGGTCAGGTCGTTGCTGCCGATGCTGATGCCGTCCAAGAACGGCGCGAAGGAGCGCAGAAGCAGAACGTTCGAGGGGATCTCCACCATCATGTACAGCTCCAGGCCGGACTCACCGCGCTTGAGGCCGAAAGATTCCATCACCTCCAGGGTGGCGCGCAGCTCGTCCACCGTGCGGCAAAACGGCACCATGATCTTGATGTTGTCGAGTCCCATTCGGTTGCGGGCGCGGCGGAGCGCCTCGCACTCCAGGTGGAATGCCTCGCGGTAGTCGGGATGCGTGTAGCGGCAAGCTCCTCGCCACCCCAACATCGGGTTCTCCTCTCTCGGCTCGAAGTGGCGGCCGCCGAGCAGTCCACGGTATTCGTTCGACTTGAAGTCGGTCAGACGAACGATCACGTCCTTCGGATAGAAGGCTGCCGCGATGCGAGCCACTCCCCTGGCCAGCCTCTCGACGTAGTAGTCCGACGGCGTCTCGTAGCCGACGATCTTCGCCTCTAGCTCCTTCAGCTCCTCCTCGCTCAGTCGCTCCATTTCCAGCAGGGCGCGCGGGTGGACCCCGATCTCGCTGGCGATGATGAACTCGAGGCGCGCCAAGCCGACGCCCTTGCTCGGTAGGCGTGCTTGCTGAGGCGCCTGCGCCGGGTTACCGACGATGAGCATCACGTCGGTCTCCGTCTCCGGGAGCTGCTCGAGATCGATGACCTCATGGTCGAACGCCAGGCGCCCCTCGTAGATGCGCCCCTCTTCTTCCACGCAACTCACAGTGACGTCGCTGTCGTCAGGGATCACTTCGGTTCCGTCGCCGGTGCCGACGACGCAGAGGATCCCGAGCTCGCGGGCAACGATCGCGGCGTGCGAGGTACGGCCGCCCGTATCGGTGACGATTGCCGCCGCCCGCTTCATCGCCGGCTCCCAGTCCGGATCGGTACGCTCGGTCACCAACACCTCGCCGTCATGGAAAGCGTCGATGCCGTGGATGTCGTGGATAACCCGCGCGGCTCCCACCGCCACGCGCGAGCCCACCGCCTGGCCGCTGGTCAGAATCCTTCCCTCTTCGCGCAACGAATAACGCTCAATCGAGGTCACCGCTTCCTCGCGGTGAACGGTCACCGGCCGTGCCTGCACGAAGAACAGGGCTCCGCTGAAGCCGTCCTTCGCCCACTCGATGTCGAGGGGATAGCCGTACGCCTCTTCGAGATCACAGGCAGCATGGGTTAGCTCGATGACTTCCTGGTGGTCGAGCGTGAAGGTGGACCGCTCGGATGGCGGCGTCTCGAGTATCTCGGTCTCCTCGGTGCCACCCCACGAGTAGACCATCTTGCGCTCCTTGAGGCCTAGGCGTCGGGCGATCACCGGGTCGTAGTCGGGCCCGCGGCGCAACGTCGGCTTGAAAACGAGGAAATGGTCCGGCCGCACCTGGCCCTGCACGACCAGCTCGCCGAGGCCCCAGCTCGAGTTCAGTAGGATCGAATCCCGAGCACCACTCTCCGGATCGAGGGTGAACAAGGTGCCGGAGCAGGCCTTCTCGCTGCGCGCCATTTGCTGAACGGTGACGGCGAAGTTGAAGTCGTCGGCCGCGACTTCCTGCCTGTGTCGGTAGTCGACGGCGCGGTTGGTGAACAGCGAGGCGAAGCAGTTGCGGCAGCTTTCCAGCACGTTCCGCCTGCCGCGGATGCCGAGAAACGACTCGTGCTGGCCGGCGAAGGACGCTTCCATGCTGTCTTCGGCGATCGCCGACGAACGCACCGCCACGTCGACCTTACTGATGCCGCTCCTTCGCTCGAGCTCTTCGTAGGCAGTGCCGATCGCCTCCCGCACCTCGGCGGGCACACCCAGATCACGCACGAGCTCGCGGCAGAGCTTGGCGCCACGAAACAGGCTCTCGTAGTCGTCGTAGTCGATCTCGGAGAGAATCTCGACGATCTTCTGCCTGACGTCAGGGGAGCCTTCCAGAATCCGAATAAACGCGGCAGTAGTGACGGCGAACCCTGGAGGAACCGTTACGTTCGACCCCTCAAGCAGTCTTGTCATTTGGCCCATCGAGGCGCTCTTGCCGCCTACCAGCGGGACATCGTCGAGGGAAACCTCGTCGAGCCAGAGTACGAACGAACGAGTCCGCTCAGTCATTTCATGACCTGCCTTTCCTCACACCCCTGTCATTGGGGAACCGTCGGCAGCTCGCGATGAGGCCGCGGCAGCGAGACGCGCACGCCCAGAATAACCGAGGTGGAGCATTAACTCATCTCGGGCGTCGGGAGGGCGTCAGAAGCGATAGGCGGTTGAGCCTGGATTCGGAAAGACCCGCAGGTGTATTTTCGGTCAGAAGGGATGGCCCGCGAGAACAAGTAAGGAGCTGCGGAACAGCCGGGGGCGATCCTGGCACTCGACGCGCCGCGTGCCGAGGCGCTGCTGTTCGTCCCTCCACCGCCGCTGTCGTTCGGCCAGCGCGTCTCTGGTCTCGGGGCGGAGCCCGGCGAGGCTTCTGCAACGCGCCTCGTTCTGACCAGCGTGCAGCCTTGGGAGAAGTTTGTTCCATGGCTGCGCCAACGGCTGGCCGAGGCCTCGCCAACGCTATAGGTCGATGCGCCGCGGCGGCCGGAGATGACCGGTAACCCCGAGCCACTGCTACCGGTGTCCGGCCCGCTGGCCCTGTGGCAACGGTCGCTGCGGGAAGCGTTCCCGCAGGCCCGCATCGAGTCGGCGCTGAAGGTGCTGCGCGCCGGCACCGTTGTCGCCTACGAGCCGATGGTCGCCGTCGGTCCCGATGCCTTCTACCTCGAGGATAGGATCCTGGTCACTGAAGCCGGCCACGAGGCTCTCAGCAGTGGCCTGCCGTACAGCGCCGACGAGATCTCCGATCTCATGCGCAGCGAGCAGGCCGTGGTGAAACCCTGGTAGGCCGGGTTGTGGCGCTGAGAGGCCAGATGCAAGGCATCGAGTTGCGTCTCAAAGTGACGCGACCAGCTCCACAGTAGCCTGGGGCTCGGGGCGCACCGTGTAATCCGGGTCGACGTCGGCGGCGCGGATCGTTCCCTTCGAATCGATCACGAATCGTCCTGGCATGGGCAGTGTCCAGCCGTCGCCACCCTGATTTGCTGGAAGATCGATCCCGAACCCGCTGTAGAGTTCCTTGATCTCGTCGGGCAAGGTGAACTTGAGCCCGAATTTCGCCGCCAATTGGTTGCCGGGATCCGACAGCACATCGTAGGTGAGCTCGTGCTGTTCGATCATTTCCTGGCTCTGTTCGGCTAGCTGCGGCGTGACCGCAAGCAGTGTGGCGCCGAGCTCTTCGAGCTTGCCGACTACGCCCTGCAAAGCGTCCAGCTCTGCGTTGCAGTAGGGTCACCATTTGCCGCGAAAGAAGCTCACTACCAACGGGCCCTTTGCCAACAAGGCCGCCGAGCTGACGGTCTCACCGCGCGTGTTCTGAAGGTTGAAGTCTGGCATCCGGTCGCCGACTTCGAGCACTCCATCCATAATTCCGGACGCTCGTAGCTCCTCGGTGGCCCGGTGCATGATGGCGAGTATGTCCGCTGGGATGCGCTCGCTTGCGCCCTCGCGGATCCTGTCGAGTCTTTCCTTGAGATTCATCGAATCCTCCATCCGTCCAGGATTTCGACCTCGTGATCGACGACAACAGCGAGAACGGGTCTATTCAGGACGGATTGTCGCCACTTTTCAAGCATCCATCCATCGATTAGGGGGTGGGGCTGGAGCGCCCTTTCTTCGTCCAGGAGAAATAATAAAGGGCCTCGGCGACCTTGCTTGCCAGCTCCGCGTCGGTGATCCGCTCCAGCAAGTCGAGCGAGGCATCGTAGCTCGTGACGCCACCGATGGAGCTTACCAGATGGCCGTCGACGACCACATGCTCGTCCACCACCTTGGCCTCCGGAAATTTCTCTTGAAGATCCTTTGCGCCGCCAATGTACGTCGTCACCCGACGGCCGGAAAGAAAGCCCGCTTTTCCGAGAAGGAAAGCACCGGCACAATGGCTAGCGACCCAGGTGGCTCGGGGGGCGCGATCTCGGATGAACTGCACGACCGGCTCGTTAGTCATAATGCCCTCGACGTCGAGGGCACTCGGCACGACAAGGATGTCAATCTTGGGAGCGCTCTCGAAATCCTCATCCGGGGTGAGACGCAGACCCTCCTCGCTAACGATGACCCTCTTGCTAACCCCGATGGTGATCACTTCAAAGGCGGTGGCTCCTTTGACCTTGGCCTTGGAGAACACTTCGAGGGGAGCGGTGACTTCGCTGGTGAGAAACCCTTCGAAGACGACGATGCCGACCGTTAGCGAATCTTGCGAGAAAACGGGAGCGGCAACGAGAAGAAGCATCAGAACTAATGCAAAGGGAAGACGACGCATGGCTACTGGCTCCTGACGATGATCCATTCGAAGGGGTGCGCAGCGGTTTCGCGGCGCCACCGGGCTCTTGGACCCAATTGGCCCACCGAGCTCATTGTAGACGGAGGTGAAAGACTAACCCGCACATCTCGCCACGAACTGTGGTGGAGTAGGCTGCCCACGACATAGCGTCGTCGTGGCCGGGGATAGTCAGGTAGTCGGGGGCCACCTCGGCACGGCGTCTGGGGTCGCTTCCCTCACCCTCTATGGGCCGATGGCCGTGCAACGGGTGCCGGGCGTGCCGTACAATCCTTGCACATGCTCGGCAGCGCGGTTGACCCGCCGCCCGCCGGTGCCGCGGAGTTGGAGCATTC
>JBHHYG010000259.1:0-5311 GCA_046757445.1 Acidobacteriota bacterium | reverse complement strand
GCCCGCACCCTTTCCCACGCCCTCGCGACGCAACCCGTTGAGAAATGCGGGCTAGGAGCGTGAGCTGACGTAGATGGAACGCAGCTGACTCAGGTGCGGGGGAAGGCTCAGCGTCGCTAGTTCTTGTGGCGAGAACCGGTCAAAGAAGCAGGTGATCGCCGCCAGCCGCCCCCCAAGACTGGCGGCCTGCAAGCCCTCCACCAGCACGGCGAAGCGGGGATCCCGCTGCGCCAACATCCGTGCCTCCTCAAGATCGGAACGGAACAGATCGCCAGCCGGCCGATCCCGCAGGGTATCGGAGAGGCGGTCCAGGGCCAGCAACGACCGCAGTCGCTCGAGATCGCCGTTGGGCTCGTCGGCCACCACGTTCTACCGGTGGGCCTCCTGGAGCGTCAGCGGCAGCTCGAGGTGCCTACCGCCACGCCAAACGCCGAGGATCACGGTGTCGCCGACGAAGCGCGGCAGCAGGGCCAGCCGCAGCTCCTCGAGGCTGTTGACGACCTTGCCGTCGACATCGAGTAGAACGTCCTCTTCTCGCAACCCTGCCCTCGCCGCCTCCCCGCCGGCGGCGGCGATGAGCATCCCCTTGGCGCCTTCGAGACCATAGTACTCGGCCAGCTCCGCCGTCACCGTCTGCACCTGAAGGGTACCGGGGTCAGCCTGGCGCACTTTGCCGTATTCCCGAAACTCTTTGGCCGCTCGCAGGGCGCGCTCGACGGGGATGGCGAAGCCCAGACCCTGAGAGCCACCGCTTTCGGTGATGATAACGGTGTTGATGCCGATTACCTCTCCGGCGGCGTTGGCCAGCGGCCCGCCGCTGTTGCCGGGGTTGATGGCGGCGTCCGTCTGGATCATGTCGGCGTAGTAATGGATTTGGGAGCCACCGGCGCGCCGCGGCGTGAACGAGCGTTCGGTCGCCGACACCACGCCGACGGTGACGGTGGGCTGGAAACGGCTGGCCGAGGTCACACCCGCCTGGCCAACCGGATAGCCCACCGCAACCAGCCACTCGCCGACCACGAGATCCTTGGAGCGCCCGAGAGGCGCGGGCTGCAGGCCCGTCGGGTCGGTGCGCAGCAGGGCCAGGTCGAGGCTCGAACTGCGGCCGATGATATCGGCGGTAACGCTGCGTCCGTCCGGCAGCAGGAGAAAAATGGCATCGGCGCCATCGATGACGTGGTCGTTGGTGAGCACTTCACCGCTGGCGGAGATGATCACCGCCGATCCTGACTGCTGGGTGTAGCTTTCCTCTCGGGGACGAAAACGTGGGGAGAAGAAGTCGAAGAAATCCTCCTGAAAGGGAAACATCGACGGTCCGAAAGGCGATACGCGGCGGCGCCCCTGCACCACCACCGAGGCCACCGATGGGGCCACCTTCTGGACGGCGTCGACGATGACGCTACGTCGCTCCCGGCCGATTTGTTGCTGCAGCGGTCGCTGGCTGGTCAGAGCCACCGGCGTCGGTGTCTGCGCTGCCGGCTCCTGCTGCTCGATGGGCGGAGCGAACGGCTGGGCCGCGAAGATGGTCAACAAGGCGCCGGCCGCGAAGGCGACCACTGCAGCGATCAAAGTGCGCGGGGACATCGATGTCTCCATGGAGCGGCGCTCTGTGAAGGAAGATCGTAGCTCAATAGGCAGGGTAGCGAGCCACGTCGGAGCGGGCAAGTCTGCCGTCCCAGCCCGCATGCACGCCGCTGTGGCCTTGATTCCGCTACAATTCCCTGAGGGTGATCCCGTGACGCAGACGGTTCCACGCGCGCTTACCATTGCCGGCTCTGATTCCGGCGCCGGTGCCGGCATTCAGGCCGACCTCAAGACCTTCTCTGCCTACCGCGTCTATGGCGCCGTCGCAATTACCGCACTGACGGCGCAGAACAGCTGCGGCGTTGCCGATCTGTTCGTACCGCCAGCAGAGTTCGTCCGGACACAGATCGATGCGGTGTGCAGTGATATCGGCGTCGATGCCGCCAAGACCGGCATGCTCGCCAACGCGCAGGTGGTCGAGGTGGTGGTCGAGTCGGTGCAGCGATGCGGCATCGACAACCTGGTGGTCGACCCGGTGATGCTAGCCAAGGCCGGCGACCGTCTGCTGGCCGAGGATGCACTCGAGCTGCTACGGGACAGCCTGTTGCCACTGGCTTGCTGCATCACCCCCAACCTGTCCGAGGCCGAAGCGCTTACGGGCGAGCCGGTCTGTGATGTCGGCGGCATGCGCCGCGCCGCCCGCTCCCTTTGCCGCATGGGAGCAAAATCGGCGCTGGTCAAGGGTGGCCACCTGCGCGGCGATCCGGTGGACGTTTTCTGCGAAGAGGGCGAGGTCAGAACGATCGCGGGTGTACGCGTCGAAACCCGCCACGACCACGGCACCGGCTGCACGCTGTCGGCGGCGATTGCCGCCGGGCTTGCCAAAGGCTGGCCTCTGGCCATCTCGGTCGAGGTGGCCAAGGGATATGTGGAACGGGCGCTGCAGGCCGCTCCCGGTCTCGGCTCCGGTCACGGTCCCTTGCAACATCTAGTAGCGCCGCCCGAGCCAAACGGCTAAGCGGCGGCGCCAAGGCGGAAACACCAGGCGAGCCGATCCCCGAGCAGCTGGCGGACTACGTCGCGAAGGTCTTACAGCGGGAGCCCGCGGAAACCCGTCATGGCTATGCCTTGCGTAGCCCCCTACCCTTACTCATCTGACACCCTGATTGCGCTGTGCTCGAGAGGTTCGGCTGCCAGCGCAACCGCTGCCCCGCCGGTTGAAGAAGGCGCGGTTGGCGAATCTATGGCACGGCACGCTTGGTGGCCACGACGATATCCGCGAGGCTATCAACGCTCGCTCCTCTGGGGTTCGGGAGTGGCGTCACCGCAGGCGGCGAAACATGACGACCGTGCCAACCAGAGACGAGGATCTGCAGCACGGCGAGGTGGGTCAAGGAGCCGATAGCCAGGAGCGCCGTCAGCGGGTGCCCCAGCACGGAACCGACGGCGATGACGAGGATTCGAAGATCGCGCCGTTTGAGCTTGTCGACGAGATTGCTGGGATAGGGATGTCGGAATCGAATCTGGAACTCCTTGGTCACGTAGCTCGCCATGAGGAAGCTCGCGGTCGCAGTGAAGCCAGCCGGCCAGATCCAAGCGGCGCCGTCGAGTTGCGAGGCGGCAAAGGTCACCGCAAGACCAATGGCTAGGTCAGAGTACCGATCCAGCACCGTATCGAGCCAAGCACCCTGTGGACTTTGAAGTAGCTTGATCCTCGCGATCTCCCCGTCACACCCATCCACGATCGAGGCGATTTGGATGAGGACTCCCGCGGCAACCCAGAGCCACGGGATCGTGGTAGCCAGGCCGACGGCGCCAAGCATCGCCATCAGGAAGGACAAAGCCGTGATGTGATTGGGCGTGAGCGGAGTTGACGCGAAAGCCACAGACAGGTGTCGTGAGAGGGGGCGATTCAGGTATTGGGAGACGAAGCCATCTTCCCCACCTTTTGCCATCGCCGTGTCGATCCGCTGTAGTGCCTCCCTGAAAGCTTCGGGTGTGTCCACATCGAGCCAGCGCTCGCCGGTCACGTCGATCGTGCGGACCCCGCCCTCGGCTATGCACTCCCGGACGCCGTCCGTCAGCGAAAACCTACCTTGCCCGTACGCTCGTGACAGGCCATCGAACAGCTTTGACGAGCAATAGAATAGCCCAGTGTCACCCGCGCTCCACCTTGGTAGGTCCTTCCCTATGCTTGCCACACGGCCGTTAGACGTCCCCACTTTCGTGAGGTCGGGCACGTCGAAAACACTGTCGATGTCTCGATCGATTGCGAGCGTAAGTTCGTGCGCACTAGGAAGATCTGCCAGTACCTGTCGGATCATCTCTCGGGACAACAGATGATCGACCATGGTCAGGAGAAACGGGTCGTCCCCGACGAGCTGCGCGGCTGTGGCCGCGGAGCAACCGTTGCCCTTCTGCCAGTCCTTGGCCACCACAAAAGCTATCTGACATCGGCGGCGCCGAGCGATCCTCTCGAACTCCGAACGAACACGTTCTGCTTCACACCCTAGAACGACGAGAAAGCGCTCAACGCCCGCGGCGAGCAGCTGCGCGATCGATCTTTCGGCGAGCGAAAGACCCCGCAGGTAGACGAGCGGCTTGGGTATCGCAGAACGGCCGCTCCGAAGGCGAACTCCCTCGCCGGC
The DNA here is from genome assembly GCA_046757445.1 of Acidobacteriota bacterium. GTDB lineage: Bacteria > Acidobacteriota > UBA890 > UBA890 > UBA890 > JBHHYG01. The sequence continues at coordinate 1,139 of JBHHYG010000259.1, read as the reverse complement.
CGCGAGGATCACTGCAAGCGGCGGGGTCGTAACAGTGGATGGACCCCTATCTGGCGATCGCATCGATAATCTCCTCCGCGAGCTCTCTTGTCGACGCAGCGACGAGGGTCGTGCGGTCCTGCAGCGAACGGAATGGTCCGAGAGCTGCTCCATCGAGACGACGAACGTGGCCCCCCGCCTCGGTGACCATCAGCGAGGCTGCGAGAAAGCTCTCGGGCGTCAATCGGCTCCGGACGTCGATATGGGCGTCCAGCGCACCCACCGCTACCAAGCAAAGGGCACGCGATGCACAACCGTAGGCACGCACGCCAGCGCAGCCTTCCAGGGTCCTGGCCAGAGAGCCGTCGGGGGCCCAATGATTCAGCTCGCAGGACAGGACAGAGTCTCGAAGGCAATGCGTCCTCGAGGTGCGTAGCCGCTGGCCGCTCCGATATGCGCCCTGCTCTCGAGCCGCCACGAAGGGATCACCATCATAGACGTCACCGACCAGCCCGTAAACGACCCGGTCTGCACGCAAAGGTGCCTCGCGCGGGAGGACGGCGACAGACAACGCGGACAACGGCAGGCCACGCACGTAATTGTCCGAGCCGTCAACGGGATCGACGACGAACCGGTACCCATCCTGTTCGTTACCGAACTCCAGCACTTCGGTTTCCTCCTCCGACACCACGATCCCACCGTCGTAATGCTCGGTAAGCCAGCGTCGAACCCATTGATCCACGGCGACGTCGAAGTGCCTCTGCGGGTCACCCTTGGCGTTGACGCCAACTGTGGTCCCGGAAACGACCTCGGACCGCAGACGGTCGAGATGCGCCTGCGACTCGTGGTGGAGCCGCTTCAACAATGGGAGTATCTCCTGACGGCCTGCCGCCGGGCCCTGGATGCTGGCCATCTTCATTCGACCTGGCCTGAGACGAACTTCTCCATCGCGGCAAAGGCGTTGATCTCACTTGTCATGAAGTTCCTCCCAAGGCTCGGAGCAGGCAGCCGGTTCACCAACACCCTCGATCGACGCGAGCAACATTCTTGCCTAGCCTCCCGGCGTCGAGAGCTTCTTCCAGCCAGCCTAGCCTGCATATCTCAGCGGCAGTCTGCTACGGTGGCGGAGAGGCGCGCGTCTGCGGCGTTGCGCTTGGCTC
>JBHHYG010000258.1:0-5321 GCA_046757445.1 Acidobacteriota bacterium | reverse complement strand
ACTACCTCGAGGTCCTGGATCGGCGGGACGACGCGGCCAGGGCCCGTATCAATCATCTGAACGAGGTCCTCGACGGGTTACTCGATACGCTGCGGGTGCTGTCGAGCGATGCTGCAGTGGGGGAGGGAGAGCCCGGCGCGAGAGGCTCATTCAGCGATGCTGTGGAGACGATGCGCGGTGCCCTCCAGTGCGCCGTCGAAGCCTTGGCCGCCGACTTGAGCCTGCAGGAGAAGATGCAGCAGTTGGTCGATGCCAAGGACGCGGAAACGCTGCAAAGGGCGGCCGCTGGCCCGCTGCGGCGGATGGAACTGGTCTTCGACGAGTTTGCCCGCCAGCAGGAGGCGCTGATCGCCGAGCTGGTCGGCCGCCGGCAGCATCTCGACGCCTTGATCGAGCAGCTCGAGTCGTCAACCGCGCCGACCGTTGCGACCACCGGCGCCGGGGTGAGCGCGGAGAAGGATCGGTAGCTGCCGCCCGGACCATAGTGGCGCGCCCGCCCGCGCTGGACGCCAGGGTCGCCTTCGTCGATAATCTAGCGTGCTCCCCAGGAGAGGAACCAATGGATCATCTGCTGCCGAAGTCTCTACAGCCCACCCCGCGGCTGCTGTCGATGTTGCTGGTCCTGCTGCTGGCGCTTCCGATCGCCGTGCCCGCAGTCTCGGCGCTTCCCGCTTCCGGTCGGAGCGACGAGCCGGTCGACCTGAACGCTATCTACAAGATCAAGCAAGAAGGACTTCAGCGCTCGCAGGTCATGGAGATCATGAGCTACCTCACCGATGTCTACGGTCCGCGCTTGACCGGCTCGCCGGGCGCCCAGGAGGCGGGCGAGTGGGCGCACGCTAAGCTGACCGAGTGGGGCCTGGCCAATGCGCATCTGGAGACCTGGGGGCCCTTCGGCAGAGGCTGGAGCAACGAGACGTTCTCGGCCCGAGTGGTCTCACCCCGCTCCTACCCGCTGATCGGCTACCCCAAGGCCTGGACTCCCGGCACCAACGGTCCGGTACGGGGTGAGGCGGTCATCGCCGCCATCGACAACGAGGACGACTTCGAGGAGTTCAGCGGCAAGCTGCAGGGGAGGTTCGTGCTTACCGGTGATATGCTCGACGTGCCACCGCTCTGGGAGGCGCCGGCGCACCGCTTCACCGAGGAAGAGCTGCTCGAGCGGGCGCAACAGCAGATGCCGCGAGCGGGATTTCGTTTGTCCCCCGCCTTCCGCGAGTTCCGCCGCCGGCGGCAGTTCGCGCAGCGGCGCAACCAGTTTTTCGTCCAGGAGGGTGTGATCGCCGCCCTCGACCCGGGCCGCGGCTCGGGCGGCACCGTCTTCGTCAGCAGCGGCGGTTCTCGCAACCCCGAGGATCCGCCCGTTGAGCCCCAGGTGGTGCTGGCGGTCGAGCATTACGGTCGTATCTTCCGTACATTGAAGAAGGAAATCCCGGTCACCATCGAGATGAACATCGACAACCGCTTCTATGACGATGACCTCGACTCCTTCAACGTCATCGGCGAGATCCCCGGTACCGACCTTGCCGACGAGGTGGTGATGCTCGGCGCCCACTTCGATTCCTGGCATTCGGGCACCGGAGCCACCGACAATGGCGCCGGCTCGGCGGTGATGATGGAGGCGGTGCGCATTCTCGAGGCCACCGGCCTGCCCATGCGCCGTACGGTGAGGATCGCGCTGTGGACCGGTGAGGAGCAGGGCCTGCTCGGCTCTCGCGCCTACGTCACCGATCATTTTGCCGACCGTCGCACCATGGAGCTCAAGCCGGAGCACGCCAAGTTCGCCGGCTACTTCAACGTCGACAACGGCACCGGCGCCATCCGCGGCGTCTACCTGCAGGGCAACGAGGCGGTGGCGCCGATCTTCGAGGCCTGGATGCAGCCGTTCAAGAACATGGGCATGTCGACGCTGGCCATTCGTAACACCGGCGGCACCGACCATCTGTCGTTCGACGCGGTGGGGTTGCCGGGGTTCCAGTTCATCCAGGATCCCGTCGAGTACGGCAGCCGCACGCATCACTCGAGCATGGACGTTTACGAGCGCATCCAGCCTGCCGACATGATGAAGAACGCGGTCATCGTCGCCTCCTTCGTCTACCACACCGCCAATCGGGACGAGAAACTGCCCCGCAAGCCGCTACCGGAACCGCAGCCCGAGGACCAACGTAGGGGGAGGTAGCGGCAGGAAACAGAACACGGGAGGAGCGCCATGTTCCGTCGCACCGGTCGTCTGATGCCACAGCTCATCCTTATCGTCGCAGCGTGCTGGCTGACGTATAGCTGCAGCGCCGGCTCCGAGGGCCAATCGCGACCGCGAGCTACCGTCGATGAGGCGTCTGCGACCTCCACCACCAACCCGGTGCCTGCCGTGCTGGACGGGCAGGAAAAGTCCTTCGTCATCGTCGGCTACTCCACTTCCTACGCCTGGCCAGCGATGCTCCAGGAAATGCTCGACGCTCACAGCGGCAACGAGCGCCTCTACCACCTGCTCAACGCCGTCGTCGGCGGCTCTCCCGTGAATCGCTGGATCGACGAGCCCGGCTCGGACAACTACGAGGCTACCTACGGCGCCATGCTGCGCGACTTCTTCGGTCCGAACGCTCGTCTCCGCGGCGATGTCCCGGAACCGACGGTGGCAATCTGCCAGCAGTCGCTACAACGCACGCCCACCCCTGCTACCCGCCTCGGCCCGGTCCACTCGGTCGACGATAAAGAAGGGATCCGCACCGGGGCCGACGCCCTCGAGCGGCTGGCGATGCAACTTCACGACGATGGCATCGAGCGCGTCTACCTCGGCATGCACATTTATAAGGAAGGCTACGAGCCGGAGGTCGGCAACGAGCGGTTTGCCCTCGAGGCGTTGCTGGCGAGGGGGCACGACTTTATCTTCGAGGGGCCCGACGTCTGGTCGCCGATGCTGCGCGAGCATCCCGCGGCCTTCACCGAAGACCGCCTCCACCCCAACGAGCGGGGCATGAAGATCATGGCCGAGGCCTGGTACAGGATGCTCGCCGGTGCCGATGCGCGACAGGAGATCATCGACGCTCTGCACGCCCGAAGCTACGACGTCGAGGCGATGATCCAAGACTACCGAACGTGGCGGCACGGTGAGGAAGGGGCGGGCAGTTAGCGAGGCCGCTTCAAAGGTTCGAGATTGTCGCACTTCGACATGACAACCTGATTGCCCTTGTCGTTGTACTCCACACTGTCCATGAAGGTGCGGATCAGCATGATCCCTCGGCCGCTGGCTGACAGGAGGTTCTCCTCGTCAGTGGGGTCCGGTATGGCCGACGGGTGGAAGCCCGGACCATCATCAGCGATGGTGTACTCGACCTCTTCGATCGATGCCCGCGCCGCAAGATGCACGCGGCGTCCTGTGTAGGGATCTTGCTGTCGACGCTCTTCGATCTGACGGGTGTATGCGGCGCGATCGGTTCTGCGCAGCCGCGAATCAACTTCGAGGTTTCCGTGGATCATGGCGTTGGTAAGCGCCTCGACGATCGCCATGCTCACCTGCGTGCGAATCGCTTCGTTGCCAAACCCCAGGCGCTCGAGTCCATCCTGGAAGTAGCGGGCAATGGGAACAACGAGGCTGGGATCGTTCTCCAGCTCAAATCGAGTTTCACTTCCGCAAAAGAACCGCAGGATCTTTCTCCGTGAGTGCCCCGATTCGGCGACCTCCAGCACCTGCTCGACCGTCTCGAGCAGCCCGTGCCTGAGATCGCGCTTGGGCACATAGCTGGCGGCACCGACCTTGAGCGCGCGAACGGCGATTTGCTCGTTGCCTCGGGAGGTCATCAGGATCACCGGCGTCAGCGGGAAATCCGACTGCATCTTCGCCACCAGTTCGAGTCCGTTCATGCCAGGCATGCGCAGATCGGTGAGCACCAGATCGGGTTCCTGCGCAGAGATCAGGCCGAGCGCTTCGATGCCGTCCGCGGCTTCGATGACCTCGAGCTCATCGAGCGGCAGCAGGTAGCGCCTTGCCGCCTCGCGGTCGATCGGTTCGTCATCAACTACTAGAATCGTCGGCATCGTCGTGCTTGCGTCGTCAAGTTGGCGTAGTTGCAGTAGTCTCTGCCGCGCTCCCCATTGACTGGACCCGCTTCGGCCAGGTGAAACGGAACGTGGCGCCTTCGTTTTCCGTCGACTCGACCCACACGTGCCCGCCGTGGCCCTCGACGATTCGCTTCACCAGGGCGAGTCCGATGCCCGTGCCTTCCGCTTCTCCGTGCGATCGTAGCGTGTGGAACATGGCGAAGATCGAGGCCCGGGATTCGTCGGGGATACCGGGACCGTCGTCAGCGACGCTGAACTGCCACGAGTCGCCCCTGTCGACGGCCGAGACAACGACGTTGCCGTCAGCGCGATGATGATGACTGATAGCGTTGCCGATAAGGTTTCGAAAGACCTGCTCGAGCGCTGCCTTGGCAGTTTCGAACTCCGGCAAATCCGGTGCCGCCGTGACCGAAAACTCTCGAGGCGGTGCCAGAAGCGAAGCAATCTCGGCGACCAGCTCGCGGGTGTTGACGTGACGTACCTCCTCGCTGGCACGGCCGGCACGCGAGTATTTCAGCAGATCATCCGTGAGCTCCTGCATGCGGCGTACCTGGATGCGAAGCTTGTCTAGGTGCTGGCGCGCTTCTGGTCCCGGATCGCCCGGCAAATCGTCCTCGATCCAATCCGCCAGATGGACGATCGTACGCAGCGGCGCCTGGAGGTCGTGCGAGGCGACGTAGGCGAACTGCTCGAGCTCGGCGTTCGAGCGCGCCAGCTCCAGGGCCTGTTGTGCCAAGAGCCGCTCGGTCCTCTTGCGCTCGCTGATATCTCGGAAGATACCGCGGGTCGACACCGGCTTGCCGTCCTTGAACCGACAGCTAGCGCTGCCCTCGACGGCGATTCGCTGCCCATCCTTGGTAATGAAATCAGCCTCGATACGTGCTCCCGGCTCTCCAGCCATTATTTCCTCCAGCATCTTCTCGAAACGGGACCGGCTGTCAGGGTGGACGACGTCGAGGACGTTGAGCTTTCCGGCCTCTTCCTCGCTATAGCCCAGGGTCTCTCGCCAGGCGCGGTTCACGTACAAGAACCGTCTGTGGGGGTCGATGCTCTGGATGATGTCGCTAGCGTTGTCGCAGAGATCGCGGAGGAAATCGTCACGGCCGTCCCTCACCCTTGACACTACCTCGCTACTCCATCCCCGCTAGCTGCCGTTCACCTGTGCGTAGCAAACTCACCTCTCTTTTCGACAGATCTCGTAGACAGGCGTGCCGTTGGCACCGATTTGCACCTAGACGCCTATCCGGTGCATCCCGCTCAGC
>JBHHYG010000257.1:0-5340 GCA_046757445.1 Acidobacteriota bacterium | reverse complement strand
ATTGTCAAATACGCCTGCGCAGCCCTCCCGGCGCGCGCCTTGTCGGCGCGGGCCTGACTACACCTTCGCTGACGTAGCCCGATGAGAAATGCGGGCTAGCGAGAATCCTTGCGATTATCAGGTACAGGGCCGACGGTCAGCAGCGACAGCAATTTCTCGAGGCCAGGATAGCCAGGAAACTCACGGTGCAGGCGGTGCAGCTCGTCGAGCCCCTGCTGCCGCTTTCCCGAGCGCAGCAGCGCCACGCCGAGACCGAAGCGGGCGGCAGGGTGGCCGGGGCGCAGCCGCAGGGCCGTGCGGTAGGCGTCGGCGGCCTCCTGGGGCTGCCCCATGACGGTCAGCATCGCTCCCCGGTTGAACTGGTCCTCGGCGCTATCGGCATAGAGGCCGAGAAGCTGGAGGTACTCAGCCTGCGCCTGCCGAAACTGCTCACCGAGGGTGCCCAGGGCGCTGCCGACCCCGAAGCGGGCCAGGGCCAGGGCAGCGTTGAGGCGCACCGTGCGAGAGGGATCCTGCAACAGCGGCGGCAACTGCTGGGCGAGCACGGCGCCGTCGGGGTTTGCGACCACGCTGAGGGTCGCAACCGCTCGCACCATTGGATGGGGATCCTTCAGGGCATCGGCCAGGCCTTGCAACGAACTCTCCTCGGCATACTGGCGCAGGTAGCCGGCGGAGCTGGCGCGCAGCAGGAAGGGCTCATCCTGGTCGCGCACGATCTCCAGCAAAAGCTCGAGCGCCCGCGGCTCCCCACGCCGTTGCGCCGAGAAGGCCGCCGCCCGCCGCCGCCACCGCATGGGGGAAGGACGATCCTTCAGCTCGCCGTACCAGGAGCGGTTCTTCTCCGCCGACCACTCCGGCCCTTTGTCGGTGTGGCAAGAAAGGTTGCAGGCGTTGGGGATTCCGTAGTCGCGGCTGTTCTCGGGGACCGGGACAGCAAGGGAGTGATTGCGCACGGGTTCGGGCGCGTTGAGACCTGCCACCGTCCGCGGCATGTGGCACGCAAGGCACGAGCTCCCTTCGCTGCTCGCTGGATGGTGGCTGTGTTCCTCGACCTTGTCGACGATCTGAGGGTGGCAGCGGCTGCACAGCTCGGCGTTGGCGACCTCGGGCCGTAGCTGTGGGTTGTCGTCGATGTTGATGCTGTGGAGGTTGCGGTGGCAATCCATACACCCGATCTGGCCCTCCTGAAAGCAGCGGCTCAGCCATATGCCCCAGCTGTTGTTCGAGGTGAGACGCCGGCTACGGCCGTCGAGGAAGTAGATGGGAACGGGAGCATCGGGCAGATCGGTGTACAGAGCGGCGGGAAGGAAATAGTCGAAGAAAGGCTCGCCGGGCTGGTAGCCGTATGCCATCTGATAGCGGTTCAGGTGGCAGCGGGCGCAAACCTCCACCCTGGCCGGGCCACCAAAAGGCATGAGGGGTCGTTTCAGGTGCTTAGGGTTGGCGACCGGCGGCGGATCCTCACCCCGCTCTTTGGCCAGCGCGTACTCGGTGTGGGCACGCGCGGGGCCGTGGCAGTTCTCGCAGTTGTTGCCGAAATCGACCCAACTGGTGTCGTAGGTCAGCTTTTCGGCGTCGAAGTTCCTGCGCTCCTGGCTCACGTGGCAACCGAAGCAGTGCCTGTTCCAGACCTGAAAAGGCTCGACCACAGGGGCGCCGGTGGGGACGACCTCGTCCAAGGGGAACCACTTCCGGCGCAGCACGTCCCAGGTTGGCGGCAGCAACACCAGGGCACCGTTTGGCTGGCGGGTGATGTAGTGCTGGATCCGCCGGTTGCCCAGGGTGTACTCGACCTTGTGCCGCAGCGGCGGAAGGCCCCGCCGCTCCTCGTCCATGAAAAATCGGTTGCCTTCTCGCACGAAGCGGTAAAGGCGCCCCCGGTAGCGCAGGTTGCCGTGGGCAAACGGAGCCTGCACCCCGGTGGGAGTAGCCGGCTGCAGCATCTTGCTGTGCCGCGATGCCTTCCACTCGACGTACTGGTCCGGGTGGCAGCTCTTGCAGGCTTCGGCTCCGATGTAGTCGGAAAAATCCACTTCCGGGACCGATGGCTTCGACCTTGTCTCCACCGCCGCGGCCCTTGCTGTCAGCGCTGGCGACACAACTCCCCGCTCGGAAACCAAAGAGTAAGGGGCAGCGAAGTGGGTGGAGCCAGGGGGGTGAGCCTCGCGGTTCCCTGCCCCAGGGGAGGGCCGGGCCGCGGCCATCAGCATCAGGCTAACGACAACCCCCGCAGCCGCGGGGGCAACAGCCCGTGCCGTCGGCCACACCTGCCGGCCGACTCCAGTGACGGCCACGGAAACCTTGGGTAGGCCCGATCCATCAGCCAGGGGACCTCGCCCAAAGACAGTTTGAGGCAGCCTTACTCCACTTGGCGGCGACTCCACGCTGCACCTCCCGCGAGCTTCTGTTGCTGCTGGCCGCCAGCCTATCTGCCCCGCATGATCTCACGGAAACGCTCGCGCGTAAATGGAGCCGAGGGCGGGCAGAAGCCTGTGGATACAAAGCGCGCGATGGGAGGACGACGCAGGCATAGTGTGCACTATTTCGAGGAGTCCGACCGAGCCAACGCGGGTTACACGGGCCTCTGCCCGCCCTCACCACCAACCGTGGTGAGAAATGCGGGCTAGAGCCCTATCGAGAGTCCCTGCGGTTGTCGGGAACGGGAGTGCTGGTCAGCAGCGACAGCAGCTTCTCGAGGCCAGGATAGGCGGGGGACTCACGGTACAGGCGCCGCAGCTCCTCGAGCCCCTGCTGCCGCTTGCCCGAGCGCAGCAGCGCGGCGCCGAGGCCAAAGCGGGCGGCAGGGTGGCCGGGGCTCAGCCGCAGGGCTGTGCGATAGGCCTTGGCAGCCTCTTGCGGCTGTCCCATGACGGCCAGCATGGCGCCCCGGTTGAACTGGTCCTCGGCGCTGTCGGCATAGAGGCCGAGAAGCTGGAGGTACTCAGCCTGCGCCTGCCGAAACTGCTCACCGAGGGTGCCCAGGGCGCTGCCGACCCCGAAGCGGGCCAGGGCCAGGGCAGCGTTGAGGCGCACCGTGCGAGAGGGATCCTGCAACAGCGGCGGCAACTGCTGGGCGAGCACGGCGCCCTCGGAGTTTGCGGCCACGCTGAGGGTTGCGACCGATCGCACCACTGGATGGGGATCCTTCAGGGCATCGGCCAGACCCTGCAACGACCCCTCTTCGGCATACTGGCGCAGATACCCGGCGGCGCCAGCCCGTAGCAGGAAGGGCTCCTGCGGGTCTCGCAGCATCTCCAGCAGCGGCTCGAGGGCCTCGGGCCCGTTTGCCCGCGCCGCCGAGAAGGCCGCCGCCCGACGACGCCAACGCAGGGCAGCAGGACGATCCTCGAGCTCACCGTACCAGCCACGGATCTTCTCCGCTGCCCACTGCGGACCTTCTTCTACGTGGCAAAGGTTGCAGGCGTTGGGAATCTCGTAATCACGGCTGTTCTCCGGCACCGGCACGGCAAGGGAATGGTCCCGCATGGTGGCCTTGATGCCGGTGACCGTCCGTGGCATGTGGCACGCAAGGCAAAAGCTACCTTCGCTGCTCGCCGGATGGTGGCTGTGTTCCTCGACCTTGTCGACGATCTGAAGGTGGCAGCGGCTGCACAGCTCGGCGTTGGCGTGCTCGGGCCGTAGCTGTGAATTGTCATCGACGTTGATGCTGTGGGGGTTCCGGTGGCAATCGAGACAGCGCACCTGACCTTCCAGGAAGCAGCGGCTGATCCAGACGCCGAAGCTGTTGTTCGAGAAGCGGCGAGTGCGGCCGTCAGCGTAGTAAATGGGGTCGGGAGCGTCGGGGGGATCCGTGTACATCGTGGCGGTGAGGAAGTAGTCGTTGAAGGGCTCACCGGGATGGTAGCCAGCTGCCATGAGATAGCGATTCTGGTGGCAGCTGGCACAAAGCTCGGTGGAGGCGAGGCCGTCAAAAGGCATGAGCGGCCGCTTCAGGTGCCTTGGATTGTAGAGCGACGGCCGCCGCTCTCCCCGGGCCCCTGCCAGGTAGAACTCGGCGTGGGAGCGCCCAGGCCCGTGGCAGGCCTCGCAATTGGTGCCGAAATCGAGCCAGTCGGTGCGGTAAGTGAGGCTCTCGGTATCGAAGTTCTTGCGTTCCTGGCTCACGTGGCAGCCGAAGCAGTTCTTGCTCCATTTCTGCACAGGCTCGACGTTGGCTTCGCCGGTGGGAACGATCTCCTCCAGGGGGAACCACTTCCGGCGCAGCACATCCCAGGTGGGTGGCAACAGCACCAGGGCGCCGTTTGGCTGCTTGGTGATGTAGTGCTGGATGCGGCGATTGCCGAGAGTGTAGAGGATCTTGTGGTGCAGGGGAGGTAGCCCGGGCTGCTCCTCATCCATGAAGAAGCGGTTGCCTTGGCGCACGAAATGGTAGACGCGCCCCCCGTAGCGAAGGCTGCCACCGCTGGCGAAGGGAGCCACGACAGCGGCGGGAGTGGCCGGCTGCAGCATCTTGCTGTGCCGCGATGCCTTCCACGCCGCGTACTCGTCCGCATGGCAGCTCTTGCAGGCTTCGGCGCCGATATATCCGGAACGATCCATCTCCACAGCAGCAGCGCCAGACGAGACTGCCGTGGAGGCCCCGGCGGCACGGGCGAAATCAGGGAGCTGGCGCCTGCCCTCGGCACCAGCCGGGGTGGGCCAGGCGGCGGCCACCAGCAGCAGGCCTACGGCAGCTCCCGACCCGGCCAGGGCGAGAAACCGAGCTGCCGGCCACCCCTGCCGGCTGCTTCCAGCGATGGCCGGGGAAGCCCTAGATAGGGTCGATCCATCGCCCAGTGGACCTCGCCCGGAGAAAGTTTGAAGCAACCTTCCTCCCCTTGGCGGCGACTCCACGCTGCACCTCCTGCGAGCCTCTGTTGTTGCTGAGCGCCAGCCTATCTGCCCCGCATGATCTCACGGAACCGCGCCAGCGTAAACGGGGGCAGCGAGCAGGATGGAGCGCAGTCGTTTTTTGCCAGTGGGGTGCACTCAAGGGCTTGACGATCTGCATCTGTCCGGGCCTTGACGGCGATGGCTTCTTTGAGTTTAGTGGTCCCGGGCCTTGTCAATCTCACCGGAAGTCGGGAGCAATGTCCAGGTCCCGTCTTTCTTCGAAGCAGCGTCTCCCGGAGGGAATCTCATGAGGAAATCCTTGCAGCTGATGGCCCGTGGACTCGCTATCGTCGGACTTCTCTGTATGGTCGCTGGCCTCCCCGGCGAGCTTCGGGCGCAGACGACAACAGTAGCCACCGACCTTGTCGACACGCTGAACCTCGACCAAGCGCTGCAGTATCGCATGATTGGTCCATATCGGGGTGGGCGATCGACCGCCGTTGCGGG
>JBHHYG010000256.1:0-5391 GCA_046757445.1 Acidobacteriota bacterium | reverse complement strand
GTCGCCATCGCGGCCGCCGCGAACTTTTCTCATCACTGAGCAACAGCTGCGCCCGTGCAGCCGCGAACCGTTGAGAAATGCGGGCTAGCTGCCTCGATAGGTCGAGTAGCCGAAGGGGCTCAGAAGAAGCGGCACGTGGTAGTGCTGGTCAGCATCGGTGATCGTGAAGGTCACCTGCACCAGCGGATAGAACGCCGGCAACGCCTTGGATTCGAAGTAGGCCCGCGTGGCGAAGGTCAGTCTGTAGGTTCCGGGCCGAACGGCTCGAGCCTCCGGTAGTAAGTCGCCGATGCGGCCGTCCTCATCGGTGGTGCCCTTCGCCAGCTCGGCCCATTCACCGTCGTCCTCGCGACGGTGCAGGGTCACGCTGAGGCCGGAGGCCGGGCTTCCTGTTGAGGTATCCAGAACGTGGGTGGTGATCGCGCTCATGATCGCAAGAGTTTCTCTAACCGCAGCCGTGTGATCAAACGTTGCTGCTCGGCAGCGTTGCCAAGCTCTGTTTCGGGATCGTTTCCCGACCGTGCTTCAAGCTGCTGCAATATCGCCTGCGCGGTCTTGCCGGCTGCGCAAATCAAGAAGATGTAGCCGAACCTCTCGTAGTATGCATCGTTTCCGGATGCCAGCTCCGCCCGCATCTCCTCCGAGGCGTCGGCCATGCCGGACTGCTCGCTTCGCGACCAGTTGCGCGTTCCTTCGAACCTGTCCTGCTCGATGTCGGATCCGCCGATGCGGGGATGATGCCCGAACGCCTGCAGCCAATCCTTCTTGCCGAGCGAAGACCAGATCTCGTCTGCTGTGTCAAGGAGCTCCTCGACGCTTGCGAACGGTCGTCGTGCCCCCATCTGGCGAGCCCAGTTTTCCGATCCACAACAACGCAGCAGCTCGGCCCGTGCTCGATGGCGACCGAGTGAGTTGAATCGTGCGAGGCCGGTGCTCATGAGTCAACGGGTCTGCCGTACAGCCGCAGTCGACTCACACCACCATCCGGATAGATGTTGAAGCGCACGTGGGTACATGCTCCAGCGTCGTCGGAATTGACGGGGAAACGCTGTAGTTTATCGGCTTGCAGCTTCGTCTCGGGGAGGACCTCCTGCCAGCGAATGGCAGCGGTGAGAGGATCGCGGTGTTCGTCGGTGCTGCTGGTTGCATCCACGCTAGTGCCCGTGTCACTCGAGGCGGAAGCATGGGTGTTGTCGATGTCGGCCACATCGAGGCTGCAGCGGTCGGGGTAGTTGCCCTTGAAATGGGAGGTGTCCACCTCGATCGATTCCAGCAAGCCGCGACAACCCAGCTTGATGATGCACCAGTCGTGTCCCGGGCCCCGGCGGCGCCGGGTCTCCCAGCCGTCGCTGACATCGACAGCGCCATCAGGCATGAGCAGGTTCCGGGGCGAGCTGAAGAAGATGTCGCTGCAATCGATGATCAATCCGCCGTTGACGGCTGCGGCCAGGTCGACTTGCCTACCGGCCGCCTCGGCGGCTGCCATGCGCTGCTGCCAATCGGGCCTGGCCTCCCCGTAGACGCGAAAGCGTGCGACGCCGCCGTCGGGAAAGATGTTCAACCGCACGGAACTGAAGCGGCGCTCGACGTTGACCGCAAACAAGTTCCTTGAGTGGGGCCGCAAGGGGGCCTTCGGCAAGATCTCGGTCCAGCGAAGGGCGGCGGCGGTCAGCACATCGGTCGCTGGATCCCCTTCGGCACCATCGATCGAGCATGCTTGCGGGTGGTTTCCCTTGAAATGGGTGGTATCGACGTCGACCCGGCGGATGGTGCCCGGCACGGCCAGCTTGATGATGCACCAGTCGTGTCCCGGCTGCCGCCGCCGCCGTGTTTCCCAGCCGTCCATCCACTTGCCACGGTCGGTGTATTTGTCGGAGATATATACGGCCTCCTCCTGCTTGAGTAGGTTCTCCTTGGCGGCGAAGAACTCGTCGTTGGCGAGCACTGCCCGCCCGCCGAGTCGTTCCAATGCCAGATCAGTCAGCTGGGTGAAATTGTGCCTCTGCATCGGACCTTTCATCGCTTTTCACCGTCAGCGGATGTGCCCAACGAGCCGCTGGCCGATGCACCTCTCGGGGAAGTCGGGGCGGTCGTAGACCAGTTGCCCGCGGACAAAAGTTTTCTCGACGGTACCGCACAGCTCCATCTCCGCATAGGGCGTTTGGGCGTGGCGGTGGTGCAGGGTCGCGGCTTCGACAACGAAGGTCCGATCGGGGTCGAAGACCACCAGGTCGGCGTCGTAGCCGACGATGATCGAGCCTTTCTGATTGCCCAGCCCGGCGAGTCGAGCCGGGGCCGCGCACATCCACTCGGCGACACGCTGGAGACCATCTTCGCAGCGGCCCGCTTCGCCCCAGATAACCGACAGTCCCAGCTGAAGCGAGCTGATCCCACCCCAGGCTCGACAGAAGTCTCCGGAGCCCAGCAATTTCATGGCCGGCGGACAGGGCGAATGATCCGAAACGATCATCTCGAGCTCGCCGTCGAGAAGGGCGGCCCATAGGGCCTCGCGGTTGCGGCGATCGCGGATAGGCGGAGCGCACTTGTACAGGGTTGCTCCGTCGGGGATCTGCTCGGCAGCGAACTTCAAGTAGTGGGGACAGGTCTCGACGGTGAGTCGCAGACCCTCGCACTTCGCCTGCCGAATCGCCGGGATCGCCGCGGCCGAGGACAGGTGAACAATGTGAAGGCGGCAGCCGAGCTCCTTGCACAGCCCGATGAGCCACTCGATGGCATGTTGCTCGGCCTCGGGCGGGCGCGAGGCGAGATAGTTGGCGTAACTACGAGGGCTCTCTGGAAGCTCGCTGAGGCGGCCAGCAGCCTCGATCAGACGAGGGTCCTCGGCGTGAACCAGCAGCACGGCGTCGCGCTCTGCCATTACCGACATCGCCGCGCGCAGGTCCGTTTCGGTTACCTGCGGGAACTCGTCGATGCCGGATGGGCAGGTGAAGCACTTGAAACCGAGCACGCCGGCGTCGAGCAGCGGTTCAAGCTCGTGCGCATTGCCGGGAACGACGCCGCCCCAGAAGCCGTAGTCGACGACGCAGCGACCCTCGGCCGACTCGGCCTTCTCTCGCAGTGCCGCGACGGTGGTGGTAACGGGGACGCTGTTGAGCGGCATGTCGACCAGCGTCGTCACGCCGCCAGCCGCCGCCGCTCTCGTTGCCGTCTCGAAGCCCTCCCAGTCAGCCCGGCCGGGCTCGTTGACATGCACATGCGAATCGACCAGGCCGGGCAAGAGGACCGACCCAGCCAGGTCGATGATCTCGCCGGCCGAGCCGAGCCGTTTGCGAGTAATGATCGCCGCAATCACGCCGTCCTTGATCGCCACCACGGCAGGGCGCACTCCATCCGGCAGGACGACCCGTTCGCTGACTAGTGCCAAATCGAAATCGTCCATCAGGCCGATACCATACACGCATGACTGCACCTTGTCCCACGCGCTCACCAGGCAAAGGTCACCCAGCTGTCCATTGCCTCGAGCGGGGGGGGGGGCGGGCGCAAGGCGCGCGCTTTGTCCCCTGAGCTACGGCCGCTCCCCGCCGGCCGTCTCGCCGATGCAGGCCAGGAAGGTTTCTCCCAGATCCGCGAGCTTTTTCTCACCGACCCCGTGAACGCCGAGGAACTCCTCCCGCGTGGTGGGTCTCGTGCGCGCCATGTCGCGTAGACTGGCGTCGCTGAAAATCACGTAGGGTGGAACGTTGCGCTCGCGGGCCAGCCGCGTGCGGAGCGCTCGCAACCGCTCGAACAGCTGCCGGTCGACGCCCTCCCAGGACTCCGCCTCGCGCGACGTCGTCCGTACTTTGCGCGTCTTGACCGGCACCAGCCTCACTTGGCGGTAGCCTCGAAGCACCTCCAGTGAAGCGTTGTTGAGGCGCAGCACCGGGTACTCACCGTCGCTGCGTTCGAGCAGCCGTTGGTCGAGAAGCTGGTAGGTGAGGTTCATCAGCTCCTTGCGGCCGCGGTCCTTCATCAAACCGTAGGTGCTGAGCCGGTCGTGGCCGAGGGAGCGTATGCGCTCCGTGTCGGCGCCTCGCAGCACGTCGACCAGGTGACCGATCCCGTATGCCTGTGCCACCCGGGCCACGCACGACAGGATCATTTGCGCCTCCCGGGTTCCGTCGACCAGCCCCTCGGTCTCGCCCAGGCAAACGTCACAGGCATCGCAGCCCTTCTCACCGGGCGGCTGGTACTGCTGCCCGAAGTACTCGCTCAGCGCCCGGTGGCGGCAGGCGCCAGGGGCGCAAAAACGGCGCATCTCATCGAGCAACGCGAGCGCGGCCTCGAGCCCCTCGCTGCTGCCGTCGAGCTCTGCGGAGCTCTTCTCCAGCACCTTGCTCCAGCGCAGCGCATCGGCCGGCGAGTGCAGCAACACGCACTCCGCTTCCAGGCCATCGCGGCCGGCGCGGCCGGTTTCCTGCTGGTAGTGCTCGACCGACTTGGGCATCGCGGCATGGATCACGCAGCGCACGTTCGACCGGTCGATGCCCATGCCGAAGGCGACGGTGGCGACGATGACGTCGATCTCCTCGTTGCTGAATGCCTCCTGGGTCCGGTGCCGGGTGCTCGCTTCGAGCCCGGCGTGGTAGTAGGCGACGCGGTGTCCATGCTCCGACAGGTGGTTGGCGAGACGCTCCGTGTCGTTGCGGCTGATGCAGTACACGATCACCGCTTGGCTGTGATGCCGTTCGAGGACTTCCCGCACTTGCCGGCGGAGCTCCAGGCGGGGAATCAGACGGTAAATGAGGTTAGGCCGATCGAAGCTCCCCACCAGCACCGCCGGGTTCTCGAGGCCCAGCTGCTCGACGATATCCCGCCGTACGCGCTCGGTCGCCGTCGCCGTGTAGGCATGAATAGTCGCTTCGGGAATTCGCTGCTTGAGCACGGCGAGTTGCCGGTACTCCGGCCGGAAGTCGTGCCCCCAGTGACTGATGCAGTGGGCCTCGTCGACCGCGAACGTGCGGATCCCTAGCCGCTCCACCGTTTGCAGAAACCAGGAGGTCACCAGGCGTTCCGGCGAAACGAACGCCAGCCGGCAATCACCGGAAGCGATGAACCGCTCCGTCTCGGCGCGCTCGGCGGGCTCCTGGGCACTGTGCAGTGCCGCCGCCGGGTAACCGTTGGCCCGCAGCCCGTCGACCTGGTCCTTCATCAGGGAAATCAGCGGCGACACCACGATGTCGGTGCGCCCGGCCAGCAACGGTGGCACCTGGTAGCAGAGGGACTTGCCGCCCCCGGTGGGTAGCACGACCAGCGAGTCTTGCTGCTCGAGACCGGCGCGGATGGCCTCGTCCTGCAGGGGCCGCAGGCCATCGAACCCCCAGTACCGGTGCACTACCTCCAGGATGTCGTCGCGGCGATTGGCCTGGTCGAAAGGAAGCATGCTCATTA
>JBHHYG010000255.1:0-5397 GCA_046757445.1 Acidobacteriota bacterium | reverse complement strand
GTCGCCTCTCCGCAAGCCCCGTACGTACCTCGACCCCTCGGGGCAAGCGCAACGCCGTCATCGCGGCCCTTGCGCCCGCACAGCCGTGAGCCGTTGAGATGTTCGGGCTAGGTGCTGACGGAAGAAGTCAGACGTCAAGTGGAGATTTGCCGGCGAAGCGATGAGGCTGATGTGGCCGTGCGGGAACCAGCGCACATCGACGCCCCAGTGACGAGCCAGGTCGGCGATGGTTGTAGCAGAAACCACTTGGTCGTAGAACGCACCGACCAGGAGCAAGCGCTCTCGTGAGGTGCGCAACCGGCGCCTTCCCGGAACGAGGCCGGAGAAAGCCGTCTCCTCGTCGCCGGGCCGCATCCCCGCCTCGGTCACGCGACCCCTGAGGTCTCGAGCGAGTCGCGTTTCCCAGAGAACCTGGGCCGGGGAGGCCACTGGCGCCCACAGGGCCACCGCCGCCCAGTCGGCGTCAAGCGTCGCCGAAAGCGCCGCAATCCAGCCGCCCAAACTGGTCCCCCAAAGCCCTACGGCAGGAGCACCTCTGCGGTATAACCAAGCGGCCAGGGCGCGCGTTTCGGCAACCCCTTGCCGCAAGGACTCGGCGGTGTCGACGAGATCGGCTGACAGGCATGATTCTCCGGACACCGCCCCCAGGGAAGCACGTTCGACATGGTGGGGAAGGCGAGGAATCCAGACCTCGATGCCGCTTCTTGCCAACCTGCGGCCCATGGATCGGTAAATGGCCAGGTGTGCTCCGCTGACCAACCAGCCGTGCAGCAAGAGGACCGCCGGCACTGCAGCCGGGCCGGAGACCCCCGCCAGCGGCGGGACTCGGGTCGCCAGCCAGCGAGCATTGGCTCCTCTGGCGTCCGGCCAGGGGCTCGCCGCTTCCCACCGGCCGCCGGGTTCACCACGGCTGCCGTCGCCCTGGAACCCCCACTTGCGACACACCCTGCGACGCGGAGAGAGAGCCGGAACCGGATTGAAGGGCGGGAGCTGCTGCGGCGCGGGAAACAGGGGCTCAGGAGGGTTCGCCAGATAGGCCGACAGCTTGGCGGGGTCGACCCGCGGATGACGACCCCGAAGCCGCCAGTGCACCAGCCAGTCATTGCCCCGGTCCAGCAACAGCGCTGTGAGATAGGGCACAGTCGATCTTCCCCCCGTTTCCCCGCGCTGTCGCGGATCCGGCGTCAGCTAGGCGACGCTTCGGGGGCCGCTAGGTCACCCTACCCCTAGCGCCGAAAACTTTTTTGAGTTCTTATGCGTCTTAAGAAGTGAAAGCGGTCAGGAGGGCGCCAGCCCCGCCCCGACGATGGACGTAAAGGGGAGCGGCCTGGGGTTGAGGCTGGCGCGCTCCTGACCGCTTCAAGACCATTGGCGAACGCTGCTATCCAACACCGTAGCGGCGAAGGGGTCAAGAGGAGGCCTCCCATGCGCCGGGCAGAGCCTCCGAGGCTTCTGCCGTCGCCGTGGCGGGAGAAGCGGGGAGGTGATCCCCTCGGTTGCTGGCCGGAGGGGAGGTCTCCAGGCAGGATATTGGCAACTTGCGCAGCCGGGTCCCCGCATCGGAGAGAGGTCGTACGGCAGCTCGAAGGCTTGCTGCTGCCGGGAGCCTGGATTTGAGAGATGGACACAAGAAAATGAGCATCCAAGAGATCGATCGTGCGTACGGCAACGATGACGTTGCCTCTCACTTCGATGCGCAGCGGGGCGAGTACGTTCGCGAACATCGCGACCTAGACGCCTGCATCGAGCTATGGCGGACGGTTATCGAGCGCGCGGTAATGGATTTGCAATACCTGCAGCGTCACGAGGGCCGCAACAACTTGAAGAAGCACGAGCTAGAGAAGCTACGCCGCATCCAGGAAAATCCGCCTACCGATTTCATCGAGGGTCCCTGGTTCGAAGAGATCTGCGACTACCTGCAGATCGATGCCGAACGCGTGCGTTCTGGGCTTGGCGAGATCATTCAACACGCCGCCTGAGATTCGCCGGCCCGAGCCCGCACTTCACAACGGCTCGCGGCTGCGCGAGCGCCAGGGTCGCGATGACTCCGTTGCGCTTGCCCCGACGGGCGAGGTACGTACCCCGACCCCACTGCCCGGATTTGCGTTTCGCGGCGACGTGACATTCAATGGCGCCCCATGATCGGTTCCGTGCATTGCTCGCTACGGTTCGTCGCCGGGGCGCGACGAGGCCCACGGCTACAGGGCGCACGCGTCCCCGCGCCAGCAATAGGAGCGCGGTGAGCGATGCCATTCCGCTTCACCTACCCAGCCGATGACTGGGCACTGATCCTCGGCGCCAGCAGCGGCTTTGGCGCGGCCACCGCCAGGGAGTTAGCGGCTCGCGGGTTGAACATTTTTGGCGTCCACCTCGACCGCAAGGCAACCCAACAGCTGGCCCAAGAGGTCGTAGATGACGTCGAGGCCGCCGGTCGCCGCGCTCTCTTCTTCAACGTCAATGCCGCCGATGCGCAGAAGCGAGCCGACGTCATCGCTTCCATGTCCGGGGCGATGGGGGGCGAAGGCCTGGTCCGCGTCTTCCTGCACTCGATTGCCTTCGCCACCTTGAAACCCTACATCGGCGCAGGTCCCAAACAGAAGATCAGCCAGAGGCAGATGGAGATGACCCTGGATGTGATGGCCAACTCGCTGGTCTACTGGGCTCAGGACCTGTTGGCGGCGCAGCTGTTGAGAGAGGGGAGCAGGATCTACGCCATGACCAGCATCGGCGGCGAGCGCGTGTGGCCGGCCTACGGGGCCACCTCGGCGGCCAAGGCGGCTCTCGAATCCCACATTCGTCAACTGGCCTTGGAGCTGGCACCCCATGGCATCACCGCCAACAGCATCCGAGCCGGGGTGACGGACACTCCGGCACTCAGAAAGATTCCCGGCAGCGATGAAATGATGGAATGGGCGCGCCGTGCCAACCCTCACCATCGCCTCACCACTCCCGAGGATGTCGCCCGAGCCATCGGCGTGCTGGCTCACCCGGACACCGCCTGGCTCACCGGCAACGTGCTCGGGGTCGACGGTGGCGAACAAAACGCCGGCTGACGGTAGCCGTTGAAGTTCGCGTTCATCGGCACCCACGGGGTTGGCAAGACAACGCTGGCCTATGGGCTGGCCATGCGCCTCAAGCAGCTCGGCGCCAACGTCGGGTTCCTGGAAGAGGTTGCACGCCGCTGTCCCTTCCCGATCAACGAGGAGACCAGCCTCGAGGCGCAGACCTGGATACTGATGGAGACCATTCGCCGCGAGATCGAGCTGACCAAGGTCTACCCCGAGCTTGTGTGCGACCGGTCGGCGCTCGACAACTATTGCTACCTTGAGCTGCGCTTCGGACGCAAGCAGGCACTGTTCGCGCTCGTCGAGCACTGGGCGAACAGCTACGACCTCCTGTACAAGGTGCCCATCCGCAAAGAGTGCTTGCAGGGTGACGGCACGCGCTCGACTGATCTCGCCTTCCAGCGGGCCATCGACGAAACCCTGGACCAGCTGCTCGAGGAGACCGGAATTCCCTTCGTATCGTTCACCACCCTCGACGATGCCGTCGAGCGAGCTCGACTGGTCTCCGGCCGCCTGCCGATCGCCTAGCCCGAACTTCTCAACGGCGCCCGCTCGCTTCACGACCCGTCGAGAAGTTCGGGCTATCTCATCGTGGGTGAGGAAACACCATCGGGTGTCTCGTTACGAGCGCAGTGGGGGCAGTCGGGCGGTGTCGCGACGACGGCGTATTTGACGATGGGGAGGAGGTTGACAAGGCAGCATTAATAGCGATACAGAAGTACTGTTATCAGATTATCTGCTGCCCGACCTTGCTGGGCGCCTTTCCTCAATGTCGCGGGGGGCAATGCCGAGACAGGAGTGGCCGGCGTGAAACCCAGCCTGCATTTCTCATCGCGCTACGTCGCCACGGTGCGGTCAGGCCGACGCCGACAAGGCGCGCGCCGGGACGGCTCCGCAGGGGTATTCGACAATACCTCGAGGAGACCGAGCCAGCGCAACGCCGTCGCCGCGCCCGCAGCAGGAGGGCGATGAGAGATGCGGGCTAGCCGGGAGGATCTCTTCGAAGTCATCCAGCTACAGGAGTGGCGTTCTCGTCTCACCGCTGCCGTGGTGATCCTCTTCCTCTTCGAGGCGGTGAGCGGACTGCTCATCTACTTCGGGCCGTTCAGCGTCACCGTCCAGGTCATGGTGTTGCTACATACGCTGCTCGGGCTCGCCTTCGTTGCCCCCTATATCGTCTATCAAGTACATCACTGGCTCACCAACCGGCCTCGCCCCTTCAACCAGCACAAGCTGCTCGGTTATCTGTCTGTGGTCGCCATCGCTGCCGTCGGGGTGAGCGGCCTGGTGCTGACCGGGCAGGCTGCCTGGGGACGTAAGATCAGCTACGCTTGGGACCTCATCCACCTGGTCAGCGGCCTCTCTGCCACCGTCTTCGTCATCTGGCATCTGGTCATCATCCTGGGACGTCACCGGCGCCAGGCAACGAGCGAGAAGGCCGGCAGGATGCGAAGGGCACAGGGTCTGTTCGCCTTCCGCACCGCCATCGGGCTGGTGGCGCTGGCGGCGATCACGGCGGCATGGACGATGTCGGCGCCGACGGTGTCAACAGAACATGCCTTTCCGGCCGACTACCAGCTTCCTTTCGGTGACAATCCCTTCGCACCGAGCCTTGCCACGACACTAACCGGCGGCGCCATCGAGCCGGAAACGCTGGCCAACTCCGAGCGTTGCGGCACCGGTAACTGCCACACGGAGATCGTCGCCGAGTGGCTGCCGAGCGCTCACCGCTACTCCTCCATGTCACCTTTCTTCCAAGGCGTACAGGGAGCCATGGCGGCCAACAACGGCCCCGAATCGACCAGGTATTGTGGAGGCTGTCACGATCCCATCGCCCTGTTTTCGGGCATCAAGAACCTCTACAGCAAGGATCTGTCCGGCCTCGGAGCCCAGCAGGGGGTCTCCTGCACCGTCTGCCACTCCATCGAGCGCACCGACGTGCGCGGCAACGCCAACTACGTACTGGCGCCGCAGCCGCGCTACCTTCACGAGCTCTCCGACCAGCCGCTAGCGGCCTGGCTCGGCCGCTTCCTGATACGCGCCTATCCACGCCAGCACCTCACCTCCTGGACGCGGAGCCTGTACAAGACCCCCGAGTTCTGCGGTGCCTGCCACAAACAGTTCATCGACGAGGAGATCAACAACGTCGGTTGGGTTCAGCTCCAGAACCAGTATGACACCTGGCGCCAGAGCCGCTGGCATGTCCCGAATGACCCGACTCGCACCATCGTCTGCCGTGAGTGCCATATGCGGCTGGTGAAATCTCTCGACCCCGCCGCTGGCGACGCCAGCGACTACAACCGCAGCCCACACGACGATCGCCATCGAAGTC
>JBHHYG010000254.1:0-5412 GCA_046757445.1 Acidobacteriota bacterium | reverse complement strand
AGGTGAAGGGGTATCGGAAGGTTGGCGGTGGCCCGCCCGCGGCTGAACTGCGGGGGTCAGCAGCGTGAGTCTGGCCTGCTGGTCGATTCCTTAACAGGGTTTTTCCGTACCCTGTTAAGGCTGCTGGGGGCAACAGGCTGGTGCGCAGCTGGCGGGAGCGCTGTGGGCTCGGCTTAGCGCTTCGCCTCTTCCTGGCGCTCGGGGGGGCTGTGGGGCTGGCCGAGGCGGCTCTCGATGTGCACCCTGTTGCCGAACTCCTCGGCATCGATCTTTTGTTTGTCCAGCGCCTGGATGTCGCCGTACAGGACACTGATGACGAACTCTTCGGGCCGCGAGGTGGCCCTCATCCATCGCTGGATCTGCAGTTGATAGGAGGAAGGCAGCAGCAGCACCGCCAGCCGGTCGCTCGGCTGCAGGCCGTGGATGATGCGGCCGTACTGGCCCAATGTATCCACAACCGCCTCGATGACGGCCGACTCGACCTCCGCCTTGCGTTGCTCAGCGGCCTGGCGCATGCGGCCTAGCTCCTCGGAGTTCAGGGTGCCGATGAAACCACGGCGAGCGGCGCGCCGACGGCCGACCTCTCGCTGTCGGTCGCTCGCCTGTACTGGCTGCGTCTCGACGGCCTGTGGGCTCTCGGCGGCCGCTTTCCTGCTCAGCTCCGCATAGGACTGGCGCGCCTGCGCGTAGGACCTCCGGGCATCGGCCAGCAGTTTCGAGACTTGCTCCCTCTCGGCGGCGGCGGTCGATGCGAGCTCCTCTTCGAGCCGCTGGCTCAGGTCTGAGATTTCCTGCTCGAGCATCTGCATCTGCGAGCGGATCTGCATCTCCCTGGCGAGCTTGCTGGCCATGCCGACATCGGGCATGGCCAACGCCAGGGGCGTGAGCTCGGCCCGGTACAGGGTCGTCGTGTTCAACGTCGGTAGCTGCACGGTGAAAAGGACGCCGTATCCGGCCAGGAACATGCCGCGGGCACCGGTCCGGCCGCTGCGCCCAAATACGTAGGAGAGCTCTCCGGCTTGCCCTTGCGGGCTCGACTCGGTGTTGGAGGCATTGATTTGCTGCACGCTGCTCTCGATGGCCTCCTCCACCGCATCCACCAGCAGATCCTCGAGCACGGCCAGATCCTTGACTCGAACTTCCTGGCTGGAAGCGGCAGGCTCTCCGCCGCCGGCGGTGACGCCACCCGGCGGCACCCCGACAGCTTCTCCACTGCTGGCGCCGGCGACCACCACCGGCAGCAAGAGAATGAGGGTCAGGCCCAGCGCCAGCGGGCCACGGCCTCGGTGAGGATGCCCTGCAGGGCAACTCCACAGCTCCTTGTTGCTCGCCGGTGAGTTGCGGCATCGCGATATCTTCATGGTTCCAACCCTCCGGCTAGCCCGCTCGCTTCACGAGCCGTTGAGAAATGCGGGCTAGCGCTCATCTTGTGGAGTCCGTGCGCCGACCTGCGTCAACAGAAAGTCGATACGGGCGTTGTTGCGCTCGATCAGCTGACCGGCGCTCGCCTGCGCCAGACCGAACTGGTTGGCGAGTGTCAGCAGCGAGTCCTGGCGCTGTGCTTCGAGGTTGCTCATCAGGCTGGTCAGCGTGCCGATCAGCTCCTCGCGCTGACGGCCCTCGCTGGAGGCGATCAGGTCGCTGACGATCCGGCGCTGCTCTTCGCCTTCCTGGGAGAAGAGGTCTGCCAGCATCGTCGCTACCTGCCGCTTCTGCTGCTCGCTGAGGTGATCCTCGCGGCGGGTGTCGGCGCGGGTCACACCCCGCGAGGCAAGCTCGCTGTCGAGCCAGGCTTCCAGCTGCTGCTGATCCATCTGCTCCAGGGATACGAGGCTCACGGGCGTGCCCTCGGCCGGCGCGGTCAGGACCGGGGGTGAGGTACCAGGCCTTGACGCGGCCGCCGCCGCTGGCTCGGCGGGAACCGTAATCGGCCGCCACAGGCTGGTGCTGGCGCTCCAGCCAGTATCGTCGAGGCGCAGCTGAAGATTGACGACGGCGGCGGTGAGAACGAGCCCGAGGACGAAGCTGGCGGCCACCGCCAGGCCTCGCAACCACCGGCTCGTCGACGCTCCATGTCGCGACACCGCCGGCATGCCGATGAAGGTGATTCCCGTCGGTGCCGCGGCCGGTTCCCATTGCTGCAGATCGGCGCGCACGGCGCCAAAGGCGATCTGGCGCCGCCGGCATGAAGTGCACGTTTCGAGGTGTTGGTGGATGGCCTCGGCGGTGACCTTATCGACCTCGTCGTAGACCAGGGCCGACAGCAACGGCCGTACGTCTTCGCAATTCATACTCATCTCATATTCCCTCAGCCTGTAGGTGTCCGAGTACCTGGGCCAGGGTCTCCAGGCCGTGGTACAGGCGTGACTTCACGGTGCTCTCGGGTGTATCCAGGATCTCGGCGATCTCGCGGAACTTCAACCCGTGGTACTCCTTCAAGATGATCACCTCGCGCTGCGCCTCGGGCAGTGCCGCCAGGGCCCCGCGGACCGCCATGGCCCGCTCGCCCACAAGAGCCGCCTCCGCCGGTGTTGCCCGCTCGTCGGGCAGGGCCCAGAGGGGCTGGCCATCGCCGCGGTCGTCGATCGAGACCGTCGGATGCGCTTTCTGTCGCCGCAGCTTGCTCCGGCATAGGTTCAGTGCGATCTGGTAGAGCCAGGAGGAAAACTTCGCCTGGCCGCGAAACCCGTCCAGATGGGTGTAGGCACGGACGAAAGCCTCCTGGCAGATATCCTTCGCCTCCTCGGCATCACCGAGGTAGCGATACACGAAGCTGAAGAGCGATCCCTCCCAGCGGGCGACGAGGTCGTTGAAGGCAGACACCTCGCCCTTCACGGTCAGGGCAACGAGCTGCTCATCCGAGAGGGCCACTACGGCCTCGGCCATTGGCTCTCCCTTTCCTGAGGGCCAGCTGGGGAACGCCGCCTCCAGCTAGTAGGACGCCGCGGGCGCGGCAAAAGTCGACGTCGGCGCCATGGCCGTCCACTGTCAATGGGGGCTCCTTATCTCTCGCCAATACGGGAGCCGCTTTCTGGATGGGAGATTTTATGGTACCAGGTGCAACATCCCGGCTCGCAGCCCCTCACGGACCTTGCGGATAAGGGCCCTGCCCAAGGGTGAGCGTCCGCGCGAGCGGATGCAGTCGCACGGGCCTTCCGCCCTCGCAGACAGGGAGCTGCTGGCCCTGGTGCTGGGCAGCGGCTGCGCCGGCGCATCGGCCCTGGAGCTGGCCGAGCGCCTGTTGGCCAACGGCAGCGACCTGCGCAAGCTGGCGCCACGGGGGATCGACGAGTGGATGGCGGAGCCGGGTATCGGCACCGCACTCTCCGCCCGCTTGGCGGCGGTCTTCGAGATCTGCCGCCGGGTACGCGCCCGGGCACCGCGGCGCGGCCAGGCGATTCGACACCCACGCCAGGTGGTCGGCTACCTCAGCGGCCGCTGGGCTGACGCTCGAGCGGAGTGCTTCGGCATGCTCCTTCTCGATTCCCGTAATCGGCTGCTCGGCGAGAAGCTGCTGTCGCGTGGCGGCTGGAGCGCCAGCGTGGTACGACCTAGGGAGGTCTTCCGTCACGCGCTGCTGGCAGGTGCGCCGGCCCTGATCCTGTACCACAATCATCCCTCCGGCGATCCGGCGCCCAGTCGTGAGGACGTGCAGATCACACGGCAGCTGGTGGAGGCGGGGCAGCTCATGGGGGTGCGGGTGCTTGACCATCTGATCGTCGGGGTGGAGGGTTACGCCAGCCTACGGGAGCGAGGGCTGATCTGAATTGCCAGCCATCAGGAGTTCGGATGCGCGTTGCGTACTGGGACTGCTTTTCCGGCATCGCCGGCGACATGATCCTCGGTGCCCTGGTGGGTTGTGGGCTTGGCGTCGACGAGCTGCGCCAGGAGCTTGCCGGGCTGGCGCTCCACGGCTACCGCATCGAGCATCGCCGCGTGCGGCGGGGCTCGCTGGCCGCCGACAAGATCGACGTGGTGATCGAGGCCGACGGGGCGGCCGGCGGCGATCATCATCATCACCGCGGCCTGCGCCAGCTCCGCCAGATTCTCGAAGACAGCGAGCTTGCCGCCGGCGTCGCCGAGGATGCCGAACGGGTCTTTCTGGCGCTCTGTGAGGCCGAGGCCGAGGTGCATGGTGTCGCCCTCGAAGAGGTTCGTCTTCACGACGTCGGCGCCATCGACGCCATCGTCGATATCGTCGGCGCCTGTGCCGGGCTGCGGCGACTACAGATCGACTCGCTGACCTGCTCGCCGCTGAACGTCGGCGGCGGCCAGGTTGCCTCCGCCCACGGCTCGCTGCCGGTGCCGGCGCCTGCCACTGCAAGGTTGTTGAGCGGGGCGCCGGTTTACGCTCGTGGCCCCGCCGCCGAGCTGGTTACACCGACGGGAGCAGCCCTGGCGGCGACGCTCAGCGACAGCTTCGGCGGTTGGCCCGAGGTCACCCTCGTGGCCGTCGGCTACGGCGCCGGAGATCATGAATTCGGGGATTTTCCCAACGTCCTGCGCATGGCCATCGGCGATGCAGCTACCGAGCGGGCACCTCTGACTTGCGGCCACTCCGGCCCAGTGAGCGTCATCGAGACCAATATCGACGATATGAGCCCGCAGCTTTTCGGCAGCGTCGTCGCGCAGCTGCTCGAGGCGGGGGCGCTGGATGCCTACACGACGCCGGTGTTCATGAAGAAGAACCGTCCCGGGGTGCTGCTCACCGTCCTGACGTTGAGCAAAGATGTCGATCGGCTGGCGGACCTGATCTTTCGCCAGACCACCACACTCGGGCTGCGGACCTATCCGGTGGGCCGTCGCGAGCTGCATCGTCGGCACGTCGTCGCCGCCACACCCTGGGGGCAGGTTCGGGTTAAGGTAGCCAGGCTCGGCGGCACGGTGGTGACCTGCACGCCCGAGTACGATGATTGTGAGGCGTTGGCGAGAGCCAGCGGCGTGCCCCTCAAAAAGGTGCTGCAAGCAGCCACCAGCGCCTTCAAGGACTCCGAGTCGGCACCGGAGAGCCCGAGCTCCCGCCGGCCTGGCGCCATCGAGCCGACCACCATCGAGGAGAAACCAGCGCAACCCGAGGAAGAGCCATGATCACCATCGACCAGTTCGCCGAA
The DNA here is from genome assembly GCA_046757445.1 of Acidobacteriota bacterium. GTDB lineage: Bacteria > Acidobacteriota > UBA890 > UBA890 > UBA890 > JBHHYG01. The sequence goes on along the minus strand of JBHHYG010000254.1, from coordinate 301 downwards.
ATGGAACTACGCACCGGCACCATCGTCAGTGCCGAGCGCGTTCCCGACACCGACAAGCTACTCGAGCTGCGAGTGGACATCGGCAGCGAGGAACGCACCCTGGTGGCCGGCATCGCCGAGGTCTACCCGGCCGAGGAGCTGGCGGGCACCACCATCATCGTCGTCGCCAACCTGCAACCGGCGACCATCCGCGGCGTTCTGTCACAGGGAATGGTGCTGGCGGCGGATGTCGGCGGCCGACCCATTCTGGCGACCTTCAAGGAGAGCGTTCCCAACGGGACCAAGGTGCGTTGACCCTCGC
>JBHHYG010000253.1:0-5434 GCA_046757445.1 Acidobacteriota bacterium | reverse complement strand
GAGCGCGCTCTTTCCCGCGCCCGCAGCAGCAAACCGTTGAGATATGCGGGCTAGGTGAACGCCGCCTGATGCCGCGCCATCCTGAGGGTTGTTCAGCAGCCTTCCCCATGGGCTATCGTGGTTCTCGGAGATATCACCATGATGATGCCGATCCGTGCTGCCGTACTCGCCGGGATCCTGGTCTCGGCCGCGGCGATTCCGACAGCCGGTAGCACCGCCCAGAAGCGGGAGCCTGATGGGGCTCTCGATGCAGCCCTTCAGGTTTTCTGGGCGGCCGACGATCCACTGAAAAAGGCTCGGGCCATAGAGGGAGTACTCGCCACCAGACCCGAGTTCGAAGAACTGTGGGCTCGCCTCGAGGCGGGCCGCTCCTACTCGCCGGATGTCGCCACCGGCCGCGTCGTTCTGACGCGAAGCAGCAAGGAGGGGGTCGAGCACCATCACATGGTGGTCATCCCCGAGCATTACGATCCGAGGCGTAAGTATCCTGTTCGCTTCTACCTCCACGGCGACGTGCAGCGGCCTGCCTGGCAGCCTGATGGCAACTGGTGGCGAAACTACCGGCGGATCGCCGCGCCCGAGCGGATCGCGGTCTTCCCCTCCTCATGGAGGGAATCGCGCTGGTGGCAGGAGAGCCAGGTAAAAAACTTGGCGGCGATCCTGGATGGTTTGAAGCGTACCTACAATATCGACGAGAACCGCGTCCACCTGATCGGTGCCTCGGACGGCGGTACCGGCGTCTACTTCCAAGCGTTCCGCGCCAGCACGCAGTGGGCCGCTTTCCTGCCTTTCATCAGCAATCCGATCGTGCTCACCAACCCGCGAATCGGTGTGGACGGGCAGATCTACGTTGTGAATCTCACCAACAAGCCGTTCTTCGCAGTGAACGGCGGCCGCGACCCGCTCTATCCCCCCGGCGCGGTGATTCCTTTCATGGAATTGTTCAAGAAGGCGGGTGTGCCGCTTCAGTTTCGTATGAAAGCAGGGTCGGGCCATACCACGCGTTGGTGGCCCGAGGAAGCCGCCGCTATCGACTCGTTCATCGACAGCACGCCGCGAAACCCGCTGCCCGATCATCTCGCCTGGGAGACCGAACGCACCGACCGCTATGACCGAATCCACTGGCTTCTGATCACCGAGCTAGGATCTGTGGAGGGCGAAAGCTCTTTCAAGGAGTTCAATTCGGTGATCATGCGGCCACCCCTCTCTCTGGGAGTCAAGATGGATGAGGGCAGCACCCACGGCGTACGCCTGGTGGAGGTGGAATCCCGCTCCCCCGCCGGCTCGGCGGGGCTACGAACCGGAGACCTCATTGTCGAGGCCGGCGGCGCCGAAACGCCCACCCCACGGGAGCTCCGCAGAGTCCTCAGCGGTTACGGATTCGGCAGCTCCATACCCGTCACCATCGTTCGCGACGGTGGCCGTAGGAAGCTGACGTTGCGCGTGCCGGAGGAGCCGGCACCGCGCTCGCTGCCAGCGTTTCCACACGCCGCACCATCGGGCCGGATCGAGCTCGAGCGGCGTGACAACACGGTCCGAGTTCGCTGCCGCGGTGTTCGCCGCTACATGTTGTTATTGTCGCCGGAGCAGTTCGACTTTTCGAAACCGCTACGGGTATTCACGAACGATGCAGAATCTTTCAACGGCGACATCGCTCCTGATGTCAGGGCTCTTCTGAAGTGGGCGGCGAGAGACAACGACCGCACGATGCTGTTCGGCGCCGAGCTCGAAATCGATGTAGCAGGGCGCTAGAGGCTGCACTTCTCTACCCACAAAGTCGATTGCGTTGACCTATTTGCTGGCTCGCACTACGATTCACTTTCGGCAAAGGTGGTTCGTACCCAGTCCTCGGGAGGTGTTTGATGGTCGTTAGGAAGGCAGGAAAGATCCGGTTTTTGATCGCCTGTACGCTCGGCATCGTCCTCGTCTGTGCACCGGGGGTGGCAACCCCAGCCTTCGACGGCCGAGCGGGCGGCCACCCAACGGTCGGCCACCCACACGATAGCGCCCAACCCGCAGTCAGCCAACCGGCGGGTGCTCCAGCAGTTGGCAACCCGGCCAGCGACACGACGAGGAATGGAGCCGCCCTCGGCACCACGCCCGCTCCTCCACCTCAGGAACTCGACCCCTCCCTCTACACCTCCCTCAAGTACCGCTACATCGGCCCTGTGGGCAACCGCGTCAGCTCCGTCACGGGCGTCCCCGGCAATCCCAGGGTCTACTACGTCGGAGCGGCCTCGGGAGGGATATGGAAGACAAGCGACGGCGGGGCTACCTGGGCACCGATCTTCGACGAGATGCCGGCACAATCCATCGGCTCGCTGGCGGTGGCGCCCTCCGATCACAACATCATCTGGGCCGGCACCGGCGAGACCTTCATCCGCTCCAACGTGTCGCTGGGCAACGGCATCTACAAGTCCACCGACGGCGGCCACAGCTGGAGGAAGATGGGCCTGGAGTTGACCGGGCGCATCGGCCGCATCGTCGTTCATCCCACCAATCCCGATATCGTCTTTGCCGCCGCCATGGGCCACAGCTACGGCCCGCAGGAAGAGCGCGGCGTGTTCCGTACCAAGGACGGCGGCGAGACCTGGGAGCGGGTGCTGTTCGTGGACGAGAACACGGGTGCTTCCGACATCGCCATGGACCCAAACAACCCCCGGAACCTTTTTGCCGGCATGTGGCAGCTCATCATCCGCACCTACGGACGCGAGAGCGGCGGCCCGGGCAGCGGCGTGTTCGTCTCGCGCGACGGCGGCGACACCTGGGAGCGGCTCGGCACGGACGACGGCCTTCCGCCCTCGCCGCTGGGCAAGATCGCCTTGGCGGTGGCGCCGAGCAACTCGAGCCGGGTATTCGCGCTCATCGAGACCGGCAACGGCGGGCTGTGGCGCTCCGACGACGGTGGCCACACCTGGCAGGAGACCAACCGCGATCACATCCTGGCCCAGCGCTCGCACTACTACTCGCGCATGGCGGTGGCCCCTGACGACCACAACGAGGTCTACTTCCAGGCGGTGCGGCTAACGGTGTCACGTGACGGCGGCCGCACGGTCGATCAGGTGCCCGGGCGCCACGGCGACAACCACGACATGTGGATCGACCCGATGGACGGCGACCGCATGATCGTCGGCAACGACGGCGGCGCGATGATCTCTGTGACTCGGGGCGAGACGTGGTTGTATCCGCGGCTGCCGATAGCACAGATGTACCATGTGGCCGTCGACGACCAGATACCCTACAACGTCTACGGCAACCGGCAGGACGGCCCCTCGACCCGCGGTCCCAGCAACAGCCGGCTGGGCGGCTTCGGCGGCGGCTCCATTCCCATCGGCATGTGGCACTCGGTAGGAGGGTGTGAGAGCGGCTTCGCCGTCCCCGATCCGGTCGACAGCAACATCATCTGGTCGGGCTGCTACGGCGGCAATCTCAGTCGTTTCAACGAGCGCACGCGCCATTCCCGCTCGGTGACCGCCTGGCCCGACAACCCCATGGGCTGGGCGGCGAAGGACCTCAGATACCGTTTCCAGTGGACGTTCCCCATCGCCATCTCACCGCACGATCACAACCGGGTGTTCGTGGGTAGCCAGCATGTCCACATGACCACCGACGGCGGCAATAGCTGGCGAGAGATCAGCCCCGACCTGACCAGCAACGACCCCGAGTGGCAGGGGCCATCGGGGAGGCTGACGCCCGACAACGCCAGCGTCGAGTATGCCCCGGTAGTGTTTGCCATCGCCGTCTCGCCGCTCGAGGAGGGCCTGATCTGGGCCGGCACCAACGACGGCCGGCTGCAGGTGACGCGCGACAGCGGCGCTAGCTGGACCGACGTGACGGGCAACGTCGGCATGCCGCCGTTCGGCACCATCAGCAGCATCGAGCCATCGCGACATGCCGCCGCCACCGCTTACATCGCCGTCGACTACCACCAGATGAACGGCCGTGACCCGCACCTCTACAAGACCACCGACTACGGTCGCACCTGGCAGAAGATCAGCGACGGCATCCCCAAGAGCCCACTGAGCTACACGCACATGGTGAAGGAGGACCCGCGGCGGCCGGGCATGTTGTACGTCGGCACCGAGAACGGCATCTACGTCTCCTGGGACGACGGCGGCAGCTGGTACCCGTTGCAGAACAACCTGCCGCACGCGCCGGTGCACTGGATCGAGGTGCAGGACCGGTTCTCGGACCTGGTGGTGGCGACCTACGGGCGAGGGTTCTGGATTCTCGACGACATCACGCCCCTGCGCCAGCTCGATGCCGACCTGCTGGCGTCGGATTCGGTGCTGTTCGCGCCGCGCGATGCCTACCGGTTCAAGTTCATCTCGAGCCCGATGAGCCAGCCAGCGCATCCGTCAGAGGGGGAGAACCCGCCCTACGGAGCGGCGATTAATTACTACCTGAGAGAAGCGATCGACAGCGGCGCGGGCCCATCGGCGCCTCCGCGGCCGGCCCCGGTCGGCCCATTTGCCGCACCAGTGAACGACGGCACGGTTCCCGGCGGCCCTGTCGAGATCACCATCCTCGACGCCCAGGGCGAGGCCATCCGCACCCTGCACGGCCCCAGCAACGCCGGCATCAACCGTATCTGGTGGGACCTCAGGCACGAGGATCCTGAGCGTCCGGTACTACGGACCAAGCCCGAGGGGGCTGACAATGTCGAGCTGAACCCTGACGGCACCCGCGAGCTGGTGAGCTGGGGTCGGGCCCGAGGCCCGTTGGTTGCCCCAGGAACCTACACGGTGCGTTTACGCGTCGGCGGCCAGGAGCATAGACAGCAACTCACGGTGCTCAAGGATCCCAACACCGAGGGCACCGAGGCCGACATCCGCCGCCAGCTCGCCCTGTCACTGGAGCTGCGCGAGGATCTCAACACCGTGGCCGGCATGATCGACCAGATCGAGCTGATCCGCAGCCAGATCTACGACCTGATGGATCGACTAGAGGGCCGGGACCATATCGGCCAGGTCATCGCGGAGTGCAAGCGGCTCGACGGCAAGCTCATCGGTATCGTCAAGCACCTCTACCAGCGGCTGCTCACCGGCGGCAGCCAGGACGCGCTGCGCTGGCCCATCCAGCTCTACGCCAAGCTGGCGCAACTGGCCTCCGACGTGGAGAGCTCCGACTTCCCGCCGACCACACAGATGCTCGAGGTGCACGAGATGTACCGGCAGCAGATGGCCGAGCACCAGGCGGCGCTGGATGAGATCGTCAACACCGACCTTCCGGCCTTCGAGGATATGCTGCGTGCCAACGGCATTACGACGATCATCAGCGGCAGAAGGTAGCCGCACTTTGCGGGCCTCGCCCGCTGGTGGACCGTAACAGCCCGGCATGCTGAGTTCCCCGAGCCGGGCCGGTTTCCTTGCCTTCGGTCCGCTTCTGCGCGGACGACTCCGGCCTACCTGCCCTTCTTGCCGTCGGCCCGAAC
>JBHHYG010000252.1:0-5516 GCA_046757445.1 Acidobacteriota bacterium | reverse complement strand
ATGATGGTTGAGTCGTGCTGTTCGGTTCCGGAGGGCAAGGCCGCCACGGCGTCGTGTCCGCGCAGCGGCCACAGCGGCCGCAGCGTCGACTGGCTGACCGTTGCCGCCTTGACATCCGGAGTGGTGCCGCCGCCGCAGCAGTTCTGGCTCTGTCGCGATCCGCAATGCGAGGTCGTCTATTTCGGCGAGCGGGGCACCATGGTGACGACGACCCAAATGTCGGTGGTACCCGGCTTCAAGCAGAGCTCGGCAGAGGGGCTCGTCTGCTATTGCTTTCTACACCGCCGCGGCGACATCGAGGGCGAGCTGCGGGAGACGGGCGACACTACGGTGCCCGATCGCATCGCGGCGGAGGTGAAGGCCGGCAACTGTGCCTGTGAGGTCCGCAACCCGACGGGCCGGTGTTGTCTGGGTGATGTGCAACGGGCGATCGAGGCGATTTGCCAGGAGAGAATCTAGATGTCCGCAGCAGCGGTACGGGTGTACACGAGCTGTTCCTGAGCGCCGTGCAAGCTAACGAAAGAGTTTCTTTCGGAGAACAACGTCGCCTTCGAGGAGATCCACATCTCGACGCTGGAGGATCCCCGCTCCGAGATCATGTCGCTGACCGGTGGGGCCTTCGCCACGCCGGTGGTGGTGATCGACGGCGAGGTGTCCATGGGCTTCGACCCGGAGTGGATGAGCCGACAGCTGGGGCTGGACGGAGAGACGGAACGATGAGTCGGCGCACCGAATCATCGTCGCCGCCGGAGATCCCTGTCGCTGGCACCACGGGTATTGTCGCCGCGCTTCTTGCCTCGACCTGCTGCATCCTGCCGATCCTGTTGATCCTCTCTGGGCTCGCCGGAGCCGGGCTGATGATGAACATGATGCGCTACGAATGGATCACCTTGCCGCTGGGCACCATCGGGATTGTTGCAGCGTGGGCACTCTACTTCCGCCAAAAGCGACGCTGCGAAACCACCGCCTGCCGCTTCGTCGGCCGCCGCGCCAACCAGGTGCTGCTCGGCATCGCCACTTTGGTCGTGGTCACGTCACTGCTGCTACGGCTCTTTCCTTCCTGGACGGCGGCGATCCTGCAAACCCCCGCCCGCCCAATTGCCGTGGTCACTGGATCGGCAGAGATTACTGGCCGGTGGGGAACTTCTTGAAGGCGCCGTTCTCCAGCTCGATGTCGGGCTCGTAAGGGGCGTTGATCCAGGGTATGGGAGGTGCTGGGCCGGCGGCGCCATCGGAGCCCAGCGATTTGAGCTTGTACTTGCTCTCCCCGTCCTCTTCGTTCTCGAGCTGGTAGCTCCAGGGCGTTCCCCAGCCGTCTGCCGGAGGAACCACCTGCAGGTACCCCTGCGTCTCGAGGTTGATCAAGGCGCTGGCGTAGCTGCCGGTGTCGACGCGCATCGTGCCGTTGGCGGTGGCGATGGTGCGCATGTCGGCCATAGTCCTGCGCTGCCGGGCCCTGTCCAGGGCGTCGAGCAGCAGGACGACGGCAATGGCGGCAATGATCCCCAGGATGGCGACGACGATGAGCAACTCGATGAGTGAGAATCCCCGCTGCCTGCGACGGCGGGGCGAGCCGTGCCGGAGCCGGATGAGAACGGGGCTGCGCTGTTGCTGAGCAGACGACACGTTGACGCTCCAGGGGAATACTTCAACGTTAGCAGGTTGTTGTAGTCACTATTAGTTAGAATAGCATATTATATGATATCAAACAAGCTCATAAGTTATCGACTCGCAGTGAGCACACCCACTTGGCGACGGTCGGGCGCTAGCATCACCGAATCCATCCGTATTTGGTTCTCATATCGTTTACCTCTCGGCCGATGATGCGGGCACCGCGAGGACCGGGCATGCAGCGGCGGCGAGCACCCTCTCGGTCGTGCTGCCGCGAATTGCGTCGAGGAAGCCGTCGTGGCCGTGGGTGCTCATGACGATCAGGTCGGCCGGCTGCTGCTGGCCGAGCGAGAGGATCTTCTTCACCACATCCCCACGCTGCACGGTGGTTTCCCAGCTCCAGCCCTCGTGTGCGGGCAGATCCACTGCTGGCGCGTCGGCACGATCGTTGCCGACGTGAAGAAGGGTGAAGGCTGCCGTGTCAAGCCCCGCCAGCTGGACCACCATGGAGGCGGCATCGACGGCGGACTGTGGGCGCGGCGAACTGTCGATGGGGACGAGCACGCGGTGCAAAGAGGTGCTTCCGTCACCGAGCGACACGAAGCCGTCGGTCCCATAGGGAACGAAGAGGGTAGGCACACAGCCCTCGCGCGAGAGCTTCTCGGCAATGTCCCGGTGGAGCCATCGATCGAGTCCATCCCTGCCGTGGGTGGCGAGGACGATGAGATCCGCCCCCGTCTCTCTCAGCTCCCTCAGTACCGGGCGGACGACACCGAAGCCGTGAGCTCTGATCTTGCGGACGTAGAGGCCCGCTTCGCCGACCTCCGGCTTGGTTGCTCCCTTACGAAGAACACCCCAATGCGCCAGCGTCGAGCGGACGCCGGGGTATTCGCTCCAGGGAGCCCTGCCGGGCGCGGTATCGATGTGCAAGATGTCCAGGTGGCCTTGTGCTGCAAGGGCCAGCTTGAGGGCGTGCGCGAAAGCAGTCTCGCTGCCCCGCGTGAGGTCTGTGGGGTGAAAGATTCTCCGCGGCGGCAGCCAAGGTGGGCGCACGGTCACTCTCCTCTGCTTCCCCCACTCTCCTCCGCCTCATCTTACAAGAGAATCAGCCTATCCTGCACAGGACGGCGGGCCAACCCTTGGCCCGCTGGGCACCCGCAGTCAGCGGGCCCGCCGCCGCCGCGGTCGGGAGGAGAAGGACTGCCGAGGCGCGGCCTCGTGGGCCGGGTGACGATCTCTCATTGACAATCCCACTCCTCAGAGAGAATACTTGTCATCCTCCAAGTAGACGGTTTTGATGAGCGGAGGTGCAGGACTGCCGGATGGGTTGAGGGCCTGAGCTGCTAGCCGATCCGTAGTTAGGAGGGAAGATGTCGCTATCGCGCCGCGCCTTGATGAGTAGTGTCAGAATCGGAAGGAGCGGGCCACCCGGCGCGCTCATCGCCGCCCGCGGGCGCGAGGCGCTGGTCGCCGAGCTCGGGCCCCATGCCGGTGAGGCCTCGCTCATCCCGCCGCCGAAAGACGGCGAGATTCGCATCAGTAGCAATGAGAATCCGCTGGGCCCGGGCGAACGGGTCGTCGAGGCCATTCGTGGCGCCTTCGACTATGCCGGTCGCTACCCGACGAACGCCCAGCCCAGCATGAGGGATCTGCGCGCCGTCATCGCCCGCGTCAACGGCGCTGAACCGCAGCACGTCGTGCTCGGTGCCGGATCGGGCGAGATTCTGAAGAACGCTGCCCACGCCTTCACCTCCCCCGCGGGGCACTTCGTCAGTGCCTCACCCTCCTACGAGAGCCCGAAGCGTGTGGCCAAGTATGTGGGCGCCGCGACGAAGGCGCCGCCCGTTGACAGCCAAGGCAAGCTGGATCTGGAGGCGATGGGGGCGGCGGCGAAGGGCGCCGGGCTCGTCTTCGTCTGCAATCCGAACAACCCCACCAGTACGGTGCACTCGGCTGCTGCCATCGAGGACTTCGTTGCAGATGTCCGCAAGAGCTCGCCCGACACCGTCATCCATATCGATGAGGCCTACCACGATTACGTCACCGACCCCTCGTACTCAACGGCGATTCCGCTGGCGCTGAGGACGCCGAACGTCTTCGTCACCCGCACCTTCTCAAAAGCCTACGGCATGGCCGGGATGCGCATCGGCTACGCGGTCGGCCACCGCGAGGTGATCGCCAAGCTGGGCCGTTTCAGCCTTACCTTCGATACCAACTCGCTGGGGGTATCGGGAGCGCACACGGCCATCCAGGACGCTGCGCACATTGAGCAAGAGAGCAGCCGCAACTCTGAGGTCAAAGGGTTCACGCTCGACTTCTTCAAGCGGGCCGGCTTCGAGACTTTCGACTCGCAGACCAATTTTATTTTCGTGAAGATCGGGCGCCCGGCTCGCGAGTTCCGCGAAGGGTGTAAGGAATATAACGTTCTCGTGGGGCGCGACTTCCCACCATTGGAGAAGACCTACGCCAGGATCTCCATCGGCACCATGGACGAGATGCGCCGGGCGGCGGAGGTGTTCGGCGAGGTGCTGGGCGTGACCACCGTCTCAGGCGCTCGAGGGTAGGCCCATGCTCCGCAAAAGCTCACAAGGCAGGTTCGAGATGTTTTCAGGCAAGGAAGATGGTCCCATGTCCGTTTCGCGCCGCGCTTTCGTCAAGACACTCGGTGTCGGTGGAGCTGCCGCTGCGATTCTTTCCTACGATGGGCCGAGGGCGGTGGCCAGAGCTTGGGCGGAGATGCTCCCGGAAGCCGAGCGGCCGCTGCTGTTGCACAACAACGAAAACCCACTCGGTCCGGGCCCTAAGGTGCTTGAAACCATGGGCAGCGCGCTCGGACACGGCGCTCCGGCGGGCCGTTATCCTTTCGGCATCGGCCGCGAGCTGGCGGGTGTCATCGCCCGGGCCCACGGCGTCTCGCCCGACAACGTCATGATCGGCAACGGCTCCACCCAGCTGTTGCGCAGCGCCACGCATGTGTTCACCTCGAAGTTGAAGCCGCTGGTCTCGGGCTCACCGTCGTACGAGGAGTGCGCCGGTTACGCCAAGGTTGTCGGCCATCCGGTTGTGCCCGTGCCGCTGGATGATTGGATGAAGCTGGACCTCGACGCCATGGCCGACGCCGCCAGGGGGGCCGGCATGGTGTTCCTGAACAACCCCAACAACCCGACGGCCACGCTTCATTCGGCTGATGCGATCGGGGCCTGTGTTGAGCGGGTGCTGAGCGAAACCCCCGACACAAGGGTCCTCATCGACGAGGCCTATCACGACTACGTTACCGACACCTCGCACCGGACCCAGATCCCGCTGGCGGCCAAGAACAAGCGGGTTCTCGTGGCCCGGACCTTTTCCAAGGCGCACGGCATGGCCGGCATGCGCATCGGCTTCGTGGTCGGCCATCCCGAGGCACTCGCGACCATGCGCAAGTGGCACTATGGACTCAGCCTCAATGTATTGGCCCTGGCAGGAGCCAGCGTTTCCATGAAAGACCGGGTACGGATCGAGAAGGAGCAGCAGCGCAACACCGAGGCGCGCCGCTTCACCCTCGACTGGTTCAAGGCGCGGGGCTTCGAGGCCACCGACTCGCAGACCAACTTCATCTTCGTCAAGACGGGCGTTCCGGCCAAGCAGTTCCGTCAGGGTTGCTTGGAGCACGCAGTGCGTGTCGGCCGTAACTTCCCGCCCTACGAGAAGGCGTGGGCGCGGGTCTCCATCGGTACGCTCGAGGAGATGCGGCGGGCAACGCGGGTCTTCGCTCAGGTGCTGGGGGTGGCCGCCGAGGCTGTGGCCGCCTAGCTGTGAGTTCTAAGTAGGTTGTTCACAGGACTCACCGAATCTGGCGATCGGCGGTTTCTTGCTGCGGGCGCGGCAAAGGGCACGCTCGCTGCGTTGCGCTTGCTCGGGCTCCT
>JBHHYG010000251.1:0-5519 GCA_046757445.1 Acidobacteriota bacterium | reverse complement strand
TACCTGCCGACACTGCTGCAGTTGCCGGGCGCCGGCGAGCAGGTGCGACTTACCGAGGAGTGGCTCCGCGGCGAGACGGTGATTCCCGAGATCGCCGACAAGTGGACCACCGGGCCGGCGATCCCCATCGAGGTCGTGGCGCCCAAGAGCGCCCGACCCGGGGAGAAGATTCGCATCCAGGTTGTGGCCGTTAACAACAAGCCGGGCCATGACTTCCCGACCGGGCCGCTGGATATCATCCAGGCATGGATCGACCTACAGGTTCACGACCAGGACGGCAACCTCGTGTATGAGTCAGGAAGGTTGAGCGACGACAATTTCCTCGGCCCCGATGCGACCGTCTTCAAGGCCGAGGCCATCGACCAGTACGGCAACCTCATCGACAAGCACAATCTCTGGGAGATGGTCGGCGCCCGCTTCAAGCGCACCCTCTTCCCCGGCTATTCTGATGTCGTCACCTATGCGTTCTTCTGCCCCGACCTGGTGCCCGCCATCGCCGGCGACAGCTCCGAGGCCGCAGCGTCCGCCAGAAAAGCTGACGCAGCCGCCCAGTCGCCGCTGGAAAAGGGAGCGGATAGGCAGGCAGCGCTCTCCCCGGCATTGCCTCCGCGTACGGCCGATCTGGTCGTTCCTGGCGGCGGTGCGGAGCTGGTGGTCAGCGCCCGGCTTCGCTATCGCAAGGTCGACCAGTACCTGGTCAACTTCTTGTTTCCCGACCAGGGAATGACGGCTGCGATCACCGACATCTCATGGGCTCAGGCGCGCATCCGCATCGAGCCGGCAGCGGGGGACCCGACGACTGCGACCTCGAGGCGCACGGATCGGCCGAAGGAAACTCCCACCGGCAGCGGCCGCTGAGCGATGACACCGCGACAGCTCTTGCTGAGGCGATATGGGGGGTCGGCGGCTATCCTGGTGCTAGCCATCGTCGCCGCGGTGCTGCTCGGCGAACGTATCCGCCAGCCGCCAGGAGGATCAACGACGGGCATCGACGACATGCTCGCGCGTGATCTTCCGAGCGACGCCCCCGCCGTCTACTTCATCGATGCGACAGCCAAAGCCGGTATCGACTTCCACCATTTCCCGGGCGTCCGCTCCCACCGGCTTCCCGAGGATATGGGCTCGGGCCTCGCCTGGGGGGACTGCGACGGCGACCGCTGGCCCGACCTGTACATCGTCAACTTTGCCGGCCCTCTGACGTTGCCAGCGAGCGAGCGATCCGCTCTGCCGGGCAACGCTCTGTACCGGAACCGCGGTGACGGCAGCTTCGAGGAGGTCGGTGCCGGCGGCGGCGTCGACCTGAAGGCCTTCGGCCTGGGCGCTGCTTGGGGAGACTACGATGGTGACGGCGACTTTGACCTCTATGTCACCAACTACGGTCCCAACACTCTCTTCCGCAACGACGGCGACTGCCGGTTCACCGACGTCACCGACACCGCCGCGGTTGGTGGGTCCGACTTCAGCGCCGGTGCCACCTGGGGAGACTACGATGGCGACGGTGACCTCGACCTCTACGTTGCCAACTACGTCGACTTCGTGGATGTCAAGGAACTTCCCGCCACCACCAGCCGCCAGTATGGCCGCGCGGTTCCCTACACCCTGAACCCCGCTTCCTACGATCCCTCCCCGAATCTCCTCTTCCTCAACGAAGGAGACGGCCACTTCCACGACGTCGCGTCGGGCGCCGGCGTTGCTGACCCGACCGGTCGCAGCCTGTCGGCGGCGTGGTGTGACTGGGACAGCGACGGCGACCTGGACCTCTACGTCGCCAACGACATCTCCGACAACGCTTTCTACCGCAACCGTGGTGACGGCACTTTCGAGGACATATCCAGCGAGTCACTGACCGCCGACTACCGGGGAGCCATGGGCCTGGCCGTGGCGGATTACGACCGCGATGGCGACCTCGACTTCTTCGTCACTCACTGGATCGCGCAGGAAAACGCTCTCTACGAGAGCCACCTGGTCGGTGGCGAGGGGCCCGAAGACCTGCTCTTTACGGATGTCGCGGACCTTGTGGGCCTCGGAGCAACCGCTTTGGATTTCGTCGGCTGGGGTACCGCCTTCATCGACTACGATAACGACGGCCGCAAGGACTTGTTCGTCGCCAACGGCCACACCTTCGAGGATGAGGCCGATCCGACGCGCCTCATCCCCCAGCGCCTGCAGCTGTTCTGGAATCGTGGCAAGGAGGGCTTCTTCGACCTCTCGAGCGCTGCGGGGCCGCCCTTCGACCGCCTCATGGTGGCGCGCGGCGCCGCCGCTGCCGACTTCGACGGAGACGGCGACATCGACCTGGCGGTGCTCGCTCACGGCGGCCCGGTGGTGCTGCTGGCCAACTCCGGCAACCCCTCCAACCACTGGTTGGAGGTGGATCTGTCGCAGCCCGGAGCGAACGTCCACGCGGTGGGCGCAACCATCACCGTTGAGGCCGGCTCGGGAAACCAGCTGCACTCCGTAGGGAGCTCTCCCTCGTACTTGTCCCAGAACTTCCTCACCGCCCACTTCGGCCTCGGCTCCGACACCGTCGTCGACCGTCTCACCGTCCGCTGGCCGGACGGCGCGCGGGAGGCTTGGGGGGATCGGGTGGCCGACCGCCGTTACCTGCTGGTGCGCGGCCAAGGAGATTCTCGATCCCGATGAGCTGTCCTCGGTGGGGGGCCGGAGCCTGCCCAGCCCGAGCTTCCCAACGGGTCGTGAAGCGAGCGGCCCTGTCGCCGGCGCAGCCGCGAGCCGTTGGGAAGCTCGGGCTCGTGGCTGTTGCCGTCCTCGCCATGATACCCACAGCCTGCGCACGGGGCGATTCCTCCTCCACGAGGCAGGCTGCCGAGGAGAGCCACGCCGGAGCGTCCGGGCATCGGTCAGCAGAGCTTCGTTTCTGGGAACAGTTCCGCGCCGCCAGGGAAGCAAGCCGTAGAGGTGACCGTGCCGCGGCCATCGCCGCCTACACCCGCGCTCTGCAGCTACGCCCCGACCACCGCGACTCGCTCTATTACCTGGCGCAACTACGCTACGCTCGCGGCGAGGTGCGGGCCGCGACGAAGCTGCTGCGCCGGTTGTCAGCAAGCGAGCCTCGTACTGTGCGGGCTTGGCAACAGCTCAGCACCGTCTATGGCACCCCGCTGGCAGGCTGGGTTCCCGATCTGGACGCTGCCGCTGCGGCCGCTGATCGAGCCCTGGCCGCCAACCCGAGCAACTCCGGCGCCCGCCTGCTTCGAGCCCGCTGGGCCGCATACATGGGCAAACGGCGGGCAGCCCGACAGAGCGTGCAGGAAGCCCTCGGTCTCAATCGCCACAGCGGCGAGGCCTACAGCCTGGCCCTCTGGATGGCGACTATCGCCAGGGATCCCACCTGGACCGAAGAGATCCGGCGGCGGGCCGGGGAGGACCTCTGTGACGACGGGCCCGGAGCAACAACCAACTGCAGGCAGCACGCCTCGCTCCACCTGTTGCTTGCCGCCCTCCCCCAAGGGGCCCCCTCTCCCGGTAGGGACATGCGAAGGCGGTCGGCGCCGCCACCCATGGTCGCACCGGCCGCCCCACAGCTCTCCCGACCAGATCCGCCGATGGAGCTGGAGGTTCGAGATGGCGAGGATCTACTCGACAAGCCCGGCGAGCCTGCGAGCGTCGAGGTCGACCTCGACGGCGACCGGCAGACTGACCTGGTTGCCAGCAGAGCCGGGGCCACCTTGTCCGCCTTGCTGCTGGCCCGCGTGGGTTCCACTTGGAGACTTCTGCCTCGCGCCGATGCCGACCTCGGGGCCTGGAGATCCGCCGCTGAGGAGGCCGGCAGCGGCCCGTTGCCGGCGCCCTGGCGTGGCGCCTTTCTTGACCAGGAGCCGAACTCCATGCTGGTGCTGGTGGGCGGTGGCAGCAGGCCGGTGCGCCTCTACCGACCCACAGGGCAATGGTGGCTCGAGGTCGAGGGTTCGGGGTTGCCGGAACGGCTCGTGGGTTCGGTGCTGGCGGCCGCCGACTGGGATGGTGACGGCCGCACTGACCTGTTTCTCGGCAACCTGCCGCGGCCGCTGTCCGCCGCCAGCGATCCGACCGACCCTTCCCATGCCGTGGATCTGATCGGCAAGGTCTACCGGCGACTCGGGCCGACGCAGTTCGAACCGATGGGTCCGGAAATCGAGGGGCCGGCCAGCGCTGCCGTCGCGCTCGACGCCGACGGCGATGGCGACCAGGACCTGATCGTGGCTCGCGCCCTCGAGCCTGCCGAGGCAGCCGCCGGCCACCTGCTGCGACGCGCCGATATGGATCCTCCATCCGTCCCGCAGTCGGTCACCTTATGGCGCAACGCGAACGGCCGACTGGTGCCAGAACCTGCAGCCATGCCACCGGCCCGCTGCACCGTTCAGGATCTGGCCGTCACCGACATCGACGGGAACGGACTCCCGGATCTGTACCTGGCGACTGGTGGGCTCCTGCCCGAGCAAGTCCAGCCCGACCGCCTCTGGCTCAATACCGGTGGTCGCTTCGTCGACGCCAGCCCCTACCTGGGCCGGCGTCGATTCGCCACTACCCTGAGGGTGTGGCCGCTTTCGGCGTTGAGCCTTCTTCTGCTACGGGGAGGCACGGTGCCCGCGAACCCCGGGCGACTATATCGTTTGACCCTGGGAAAAGGAGTCCTCTAGCCCTGGCTTCGGGTTAGTCCAATTCCTTCCGCTTGGCCTTGATCTCGCTGGCCAGGATCGAGCCGTCGCCCTGTAGGGTTCCTTTGCCCTCCACCTTTACGCGGTCCCCTGCCGCGACCGCATCTGCCACCTCATCGAAGGAGACGAGCCGCCTATCGCCCCTGGTCTTCCACTTGGTGTTCTCGTCGACGGCCACCACCGTGCCATCATCCAAGGTCATCGTCTGAGCAGCGGAATCCACCGAGGTGACGATTCCCTCGAACTCGGACTTCTTGATGTTGGCCTTGATCTCCCTGGCCAGGATCGTGGCGCCGTCGGGCTGAAGGGTTCCTTTGCCCTCCACCTTCACCCGGTTGCCTCCCTCGACGGCATCCACTACCTGGTCGAAAGATGTCAGGCGATTCTCGCCACGGGTCTTCCAGCGAGTGTTCTCGTCGACGGCCACCACCGTGCCATCATCCAAGGTCATCGTCTGAGCAGCGGAGTCCACCGAGCTGACCGTGCCCTCGAACTCCGTCCGCTCTTCTTCCCGCTCCTTGACCTTGGCCTTGATCTTGCTTGCCAGAATCGTGCCGTCGGGCTGCAGTGTCCCCTCACCTTCCGCCTTCACCGCATCACCCGCAGCCAGAGCATCGGCGATCTCCGCCAACGAGCCGAGCGTGTCGCGTCCCTCCAGCTTGAAGCGCGTGTTCTCGTCGACAACCACCATCGTGCCGTCGATCAGCTCCAGCGTCTGGCCGTCGACCGAGGCGACTCGACCCTCGAACTCCGCCTCGTCCTCTTCCTCTTCCACCCGATCCTTGACCTTGGCCTTGATCTTGCTCGCCAGAATCGTGCCGTCGGGCTGCAGTGTCCCCTCACCTTCCGCCTTCACCGCAT
>JBHHYG010000250.1:0-5534 GCA_046757445.1 Acidobacteriota bacterium | reverse complement strand
TGCAGTACGTCGAGCCCTCGAGCCAAGCGCAACGCAGTCATCGCGGCCCTGGCGCCCGCGCAGCCGCGAGCCGTTGAAAAATGCGGGCTAGTGCCGCTAGCGAAGCAAATTTTCCAGCCGCTGGATGCGCTCTTCGAGAGGTGGGTGGGTAGAGAACAATCCCTGAGCTCTCTTCTCCCACTTCTTGATCGGCTGGACGATGTACAGATGGGCGGTGGCGCGGTTGGCCACCTCGAGGACTTCACGGTCTTGTCCCAACTTCCGGAGCGCCGAGATCATCGCCTCCGGATTCCGCGTAAGCTCGACAGCGCCGGCATCGGCGAGGTATTCGCGCTGCCGGGAAGCCGCCAGCTGGATGATCTTGGCGATGAGCGGCGCGAGAATGGCAAGCAGCAGCGCAACGACCATGAGGATCGCCGCACCGGCGCCGCCACCGCCACGGTCACGACCGCGCCGCCCGCCACCGGCGACGAATCTCCAGCGCATGCTGCGCCAGAAGAAATCGCTCAGCAAGACCACCACCCCCACCAGGGTGGCCAAAAGCATCGCCAAGCGGATGTCGTGGCTGCGCACGTGGGAGATCTCATGGGCGAGCACCGCTTGGAGCTCGTCGCGGCTCAACTTCTCTCGTAGACCTCGGGTGATGGCGACTGCCGCATGCTGCGGGTCTCGACCGGTCGCGAAGGCATTGAGGGCGGTGTCATCGATCAGGTAGACGGGCGGTGCAGGCTGGCCGGCGGCGATGGCCATCTCCTCGACGACGTTGTAGAGCTCCGGATCGTCGGCCTTGTCGATTCTCCGCGCAGAACTCATGCGCAGGATGGCGTCGGCACCGCCGTAGTAGCTCCACAGCGCCATCCCGCTCGCGGCGACAAGGGCGACAAGCCCCGCCGCCAGCGCCACCGAGGGATCACCGCCGGCCAATGCGGCGGTGAGCACCCCCACCAGCAAGCCGACAAAAGCCACGAAGCCGGCCACCAACAGAGCACTGTTGCGGCGATTGCCGGCGATGAGGTCGTGATAGGTGGTGTCGGTCGGGGCGGGCATGAAGTCGCGACCAGCCTTAGCTGAGAACCCTGTCAGTATTGATCGCTTAAGCAAAGCGAGACATATTATTAGTCATTCGCCATCAGGTTGGAACATGAGATCGCAAAACTCCAGCGCCGGACGTTATAGGAGAGCCACGGGAAAACGACCATGAGCGAAAACCATCATCTCCGATCACCACGGCTGCGGGCGCTGCAGCGCCCCGAGACTCCACGCCCAGCCGGCGGCCAGACACGGCCGCAACACAGCGGCGGCCCGGCCGGGCTGTTCGAGGAGGCGGCCAACACCGTCACCGATCCCTTCCCGCGGGAGCGGCGGAGAGCTTCCAGAAGGCCCCTGCGGCTCGGGGTCGAGGTCTACGGCTACGATGGCGAGCTTTCTCTCATTCACGCCTACGGGATGACCGACAACGTCAGCAGCCAGGGCCTGCATGCCTTCATTGACGCCTCCCTGCCCGTAGGGGCGCGGGCGGTCGTGGCCGTGCGCTCTCGCCACCCGGCGCTCCAGCCCCGCATCCTGCACGGCAAAGTGGTGCGCTGCCGGAACAATGTCGACGGCTTCGGCATCGCCATCCAGTTCGATCTCGCGATCAAACGTTGGAATGCCGGCGATCGCAAGGTACTCCGCAGCGCCTGACCCCACGCACACTCCCTCCTGCCGCAGCTGGCTCAGAAGCTGACCTCGGGCACTTGTCGCTGCCCAGGATCCTCGATCTCGAAGAAGTCCCGCGATGCGAAATCGAAGAATCCGCCGATCAGGTTAGTCGGGAAGCTCTGCAGGGTGCCGTTGTAGCGGCTGACGGTGTCGTTGTAGTGCTGGCGGGAAAAGGCGATCTTGTTCTCTGTCGCCGCCAGCTCCTCTTGCAGACGGGCAAAGTTCTGGTTGGCCTTCAAATCCGGGTAGGCCTCGGAGAGGGCGAATAGCTGTCGCAGCGCACCGGTGATCATGTTTTCGGCCTGCGCCTGCTCTGACACCGAACTGGCGTTGATGCCCGCCTGCCGTGCTTTGATCACCGCATCGAGGGTTTCTCGTTCATGCTTGGCGTAGCCCTTGACCGTCTCCACCAGGTTGGGAATCAGATTGTAGCGCCGCTTGAGCTGGACGTCGATCGAGCTCCAGCCGTCCTCGGTGCGAACCCGCAGCTTGACCAGCCGGTTATAGGCCGCGATCAGGAACACTCCCACGGCCACGACCAGGGAGATGATGATGAAGAAGAACCCTCCCAGTGCTGTCAGCATCGACCCACCTCCTCTTCCTTGCCTGTGGCGGTAGCCCCTACTGTGCACCACTGGAACACAGATGGCCATACGACTCACGCCGACGAGGGCGGTGACGCAACCGCCTTCTGCAGCTGTTCGTAGGCCGACCCGGTGGTCACGACGATCACTTGATCGCCGGCCTCGAAACACGTCGGACCGCGCGGGACCAGCATCTCCTCGCCGCGTAGCACCGCCACCGCCGTCGCCCCATCGAGCTCAGCGAAGGCCTCTCTGACGGTGCGGCCCGATAGGCTCGATCCTTCCGCCACGCGGAGCTGCACCAGCATTTCGTGCCGGCCGGTGATGGAGATCGGCTCACCGAGCTGCAGCAGGCTAACCAATCGCGGCAGGGTGAGCTGCGCGTCGGAAACCGCTCCACCCTCGAGCATCTGGAAAGCCCGCCGTACGAACACCCCCCTGTGGATCGGCGAATCCTCGCGGCAGTCCACCTGCGACTCGTAGAGCGTTGGATAGGAGCGTCCTTCGGTCAGCGACCGCGCCACCAGGAAGGCGATGATGTTGGCCAGCATGGTGGGCACGATGAGGCCGTAGCCACCGGTCATTTCGGCCACCATGATGAGGGTGGAGATGGGTGTGCGCGCGGCGCCGGCGAAGACCGCCGCCATACCGACGAGGACGAAGGATGCAGGCTCTAGGTGGGCCGCTGGGGCCAGCGCCCCCAACGCCCAACCCACCACCCCGCCGAGCATGGCGCCAATCGACAGGACCGGACCGAAGACGCCGCCGGAGCCGCCCGAGCCGATGGTCAGGCTCATCGCCGGACCCCTGAGCAGCAGGTACAGCAGCATGGCGGTCAGCGGCAGGTTCTCAGCCAGCGCCAGCTCGACCCATCCGTAGCCGGTTCCGAGCACGGCGGGAAACGCAACCGCAATGAGGCCGACCAGCAAGCCGCCGATGGCCGGGCGGAAGTGCGGCAGCAAGGGCAAGCGACGGAAGAGGTCGCGCTGCCAGTAGAAGAGCGACGGCAAGCCGGCGCCGATGAGGCCGGCCAGGCAGCCGAGCACGGCGAAGCCCAACAGGGCCAGCGGCTGGTGGAAGGTCAATCCCTGGGGGATGGCGAAGATCGGCGACCAGCCGGCATAAAAGCCGTGCACCGCGTAGGCACTCACCGAGGCGATGACCGTATAGATGAGCGCCTCCGATTCGAAGACCATGCCGGAATAGAGAATCTCCACGGAGAAGATGGCCATGCCCAGAGGCGCCTTGAAGATCGCCGCCAGCCCCGCGGCCATACCCGCCAGCAGCAGGATGCGACGCTCCTGGCCCCGCAACCCGAGGGCTCCGGCGAGCATGGCGCCGATGCCCACCGAGATTTGCGCCGTCGGACCCTCTTTGCCCGCCACCCCGCCGGAGCCGATGGTCAGGGCCGAGGCGATCGCCTTGACGAAGGGAATCCGGTAGCGCACGGTGCCACCGTGTTGGTGATAGGCGGCGATGGCGGCGTCGGTGCCGTGCCCTTCCGCCTCCGGCGCCCAGCGGTAGACGATGACGCCGCTGATCAGCCCGCCCAGCGCCGTCACTAGCGGCAGCCACCAGCGCTGCAAGCCCTGCGGAATGACCGGAGTGGGATGCAAGACCCCAGCCTGCGGCGGCCAATAGCCGGCGATTCCTCCTAGCAGTCCGGCCTGCGTCAGTCGCACGGCACCATCGAACAAGACCGCCGCGACGCCACCGCAGACCCCGACCAGCAGACAGAGGCCGGCCAGACGGTACATGGCTCGGGGCATCACCGACGGCAGACTGCGGGAATCGGTGTTCATTCTCGAAAGACCCACGGGAACTGAGGCAAAAAGCGCAAGGACCGCGAGCGCGGCCACCATCTCGATGAGTTTACTCTCTTTTGTCCTTGCCGCAGCCCCACGCCGACGAGAAGATGCGGCAGGAGCCCACTCACCGGCGGGAAGATCACGCCCGCTCGCTTCACGGCCCGCTGAGAAGTTCGGGCTCGACGATGCTACTATCGGTTGCACGCCAGCCAGAGATCCCGGCGCGGCAGAGCAGTTTAGACGGCGAGCATTCCGCATCGCCACGTCGTGCCATGAGTCCCGGCAGTCGGCGAAGAGGAACGACGCCGGCAAGCACCCGCGATGAGTTTCCCTGTCATCGAGCTCGGTCCCGCCTCTCTCGACCTCAGCATCGTCATACCGGTCAAGAATGAGGCCGCCAACGTCGCCAGCCTCGCCGGCGAGATCGATGAGGTCTTTGCAGGCAGCCGTCGCTCCTGGGAGTGCCTGTGGATCGACGACGGCTCCGACGACACCACCCTGGACGAGCTGATTCGCCTGCATCAGGCTTCCAGCCACCACGATTTTATCCAGCTCGACGGCCACCTCGGCCAGTCGGCTGCCCTGGCAGCGGGCTTTTCGCGAGCTCGCGGGTTGATCATTGCCACCCTCGACGGCGACGGCCAGAATGACCCCGCCGATCTGCCCCCGTTGCTCGCCCTGCTCCAAGACCGTGACGCCGACATGGTCAACGGATGGCGGCGGCAGCGCCAGGATCACCTACTGCGTAAGATCAGCTCGTCGATCGCCAACAGCTTCCGCAATCGGCTTACAGGAGAGCGGATCAGAGATGTCGGCTGCTCGCTGCGAGCCATGCGCCGTGACTGCCTCGAGCACATCCTGGTCTTCCAGGGAATGCATCGCTTCCTCCCGACGCTGGTTCGACTGAACGGCTTTGACCGCATCTTGGAGGTTCCCGTCGGCCACCGCCCGCGGCGGCATGGCAAGACCAAGTACGGCATCCATGACCGGCTCTGGGTCGGCATCGCAGACACCATGGGCGTGCGGTGGCTGTCGCGCCGCGTCGCCTCACGGCGGGTGCGCAGGAGCTCGCTACCCCCCTCTCAGGAGTGAAATCGAATGCAGCTTTTCTGGTTGAGCCTGGGCTTCACGGGCCAGGCGGCGTTCTCGGCAAGGTTTCTCATCCAATGGCTGGCCAGCGAAAGGGCCGGGAGGAGCATCGTGCCGACGCCCTTTTGGATCTTCAGCGTCCTCGGCTCCTCCTTGCTGCTGACCTACGCCATCCACCTCCAAGATCCGGTCTTCATCCTCGGGCAGAGCGCCGGCCTCGGCATCTATCTACGCAACCTCTATCTGATCCGCAGGGAGGGCAAGTTGCCGCATGCCGCAAGCTAGCAGCTCCAGCCTGCATTTCTCAACGGTTTGCGTCGCGAGGGGGTGGGAAAGGGCGCGGGCGCAAGGC
>JBHHYG010000249.1:0-5537 GCA_046757445.1 Acidobacteriota bacterium | reverse complement strand
AGAGCTGGCGGCCGTGCTCGCCGACGACGCGACACGCGCGCAGCTACTGCAGCAGGCCTGCCAGGGCTATGAAGACATCGGCGCGCCTTTGCAGTCGCCGGCTGCCGGCCCGTCGCGATGAGATGGGTTGACCAGAGCGGACTAAGTGGACTAACATGCCTCGCATGAAGACCGTGAACGTCCACGACGCCAAGACTCACCTGTCGAACCTGCTAGCCGAGATCGAGAGACGCGGCAAGCGGATTGTCATTTGCCGAAACGGCAAGCCCGTCGCCGATCTGGTGCCGCACCGTGGCGAGGCATCGATGGCGCCCGACCGGAAGCTGGGTGCAATCAAGATCAAGTACGATCCGATCGAGGAGGTCGGCGATGCAGACTGGCCGCCGGAGGACCGATGATCCTGGACACCTGCGCACTACTCTTCCTCGCGAGTGGCGATCGGCGGCTTTCCCGTCCTGCACGCGAGCGAATGGCGAAGCAGGCGGTGCGCTGGTACTGCGCGATCAGCAGCTTCGAGATCGCCCTGAAGCATCAGCAGGGTAAGCTGGAACTGCCCTTGGCGCCACTCCGATGGCTCCGCGAACTGGAAGACCGCTACGGCTTGACGGAGGTGCCGCTGGATTCGGCCCTGTGTACCGCCGCGGCAGAGTTGCCACGCCACCATAACGATCCATTCGATCGCTTCATCATCGCGGCAGCGCTGTGGCTGCGCGTGCCGGTGGTCACCATCGACCCTAAGTTCGTGCCGTATGGCGTGGAAACGGTTGCCTGAGGCTCAACTGATCGCACGCCGGCTGGAAACGAATGGGTCGACCCGTCACGCCCCACCCATCGTGTCAGCATTTATCATGGCGCTGTTTGGCGCGCCGATCGCGCACGAAGATCACGCCAGCGCGCCTGCTACGCGGCGCTGCCAAAGATGCGCCCCTGGTGAGAAGCGATCAGGCCGTCGACGATCTCGCGCAAGGCTTTGAGGCTGCGGATGGCCCCTTCCTCATCATCGTCCGCGACCAGGCGGCTACAGCCGACCACGTCGGCAGCCAGGATGGCAGCAAGTCTGCGCTGAGGCATGCTACGGCAGCCCCGCTGTGCGCAGGTGTTTCTCTAACTCGGCTTTCTTCCCGCCGATTAGGCGCCATGGAAGGAGGTGGATGACATGCTCGGTGGTAAGCTCCGCGTTGACGCGTCGAATCTCCCGGACCAGCTCGCGCGCTTCGTCGTAGCGATCCTGTGATCCGTAGACTGCAATCAAGCCGATTCTCGGCATGATCAGGTCGGCGTTCTCGGCGCGTGCCCGTTCCCACAACTCAGCCGCTTTGTCTGTGCGGCCGACAAGCCAGTTCACGATGCCGATTCCCGCGAGCTCTGACGACGGGGCCTTGGGGTTCAGGCGCAGAGAGCGATCGGCCGATCGAATGGCACCGAGAAGATCGCCCTCACGCACCCGGTGAAGACCGAGGACGAATTGCGCGACGTTCCAGTTCGGATCGGCCTCTACAGCCTTCTCCGCAAACAACTTCGCCTCGGGCCAGCGACCCTGAAGAGCATACACAGCCCCGACTAGATTTAGGGCCTGGGGATTGCGAGGGTCGAGCCCCAAGGCCTGTCTGCCAAGCTGCATGGCAGATTCGAGGAGTCGCGGATCGACATTCCAGCACTGCAGGTATTCGAGATAATAACTGACGCCGAGCGTGGCGTAGGGCAGCGCGAACTTCGGGTCGATCTCGATCGCCCGCTGGAGCAGTTTGCGCGCCTCTTTGAATTCCTCGCGGGTGAATCGCGTGAAGTGATAAACACCCTTCAGGTATGCGTCGTGGGCGTCCAAACTCTCCGTTGGCTTATGCCTTATCCGAGCCAATTCGGCGTCCTGGATTTCGACCCCTATCGCAGCCATGATTTGTTCGGAGAGCTGCGACTGAAGGGCGAAAACGTCCTTCATCTCGCGATCATATCGTTCACTCCACAGGTGGAATCCCGTGGTGGCATCGACGAGCTGTGCGGTAACGCGAATCCGATCGGCCTGGCGGCGAACGCTTCCCTCGACGACATATCGGACACCGAGCTCGCGCCCGATCTGCTCCACGTTCACCGGCTTGCCCTTGTACGTGAATGTCGAGCTGCGCGCGATGACGAACAGTTGCGGACTGCGTGAGAGGTCGGTGATCAAGTCCTCCGTGATGCCGTCACTGAAGTACTCCTGCTCGGGATCGCCGCTCATGTTATCGAACGGCAGCACGGCAATCGACGGCTTGTCGGGAAGTGGGGGGTTTTCCGGAACGTTCAAGACGCCGGAGATGTCGAGCACGAAACCAGCGGTCGCGGCCACGTCAGGTAGGTCCCACCTGCCATGAGCAGGAGTAGAACAGCAGCGACCGTCATTGCCGTGCGCACGAGCCCGAACCCCGGCTCGACGGCACGCTGTCAGGCCCTTCGCCCTCCAACGTTGACGCGATAGGCGCGCACCGGTCGCGGGATGTTCTTCACCCGTTGCTCACCCAGGTCCTTGTAGTCGAGTCTCAATCGCGCGCGGACCTGCTCGTGCACACTTCCCGACACGCAGATCCCGCCAGGCTCGGCCAGCGACTCGAGGCGCGCGGCGACGTTGACGCCGTCACCCAGCAGGTCGTCTCCTTCAATCACGACGTCGCCGAGATTGATCCCGATGCGGAGCTGCATCGGCTGCTGCGCCTTTGCACTGCGTTCCGCCAAGCCGTGTTGGATCTCCACGGCACAACGCACCGCCTCGACGGCGCTTGGAAACTCAGCGATGACGCCGTCGCCCGCCGTGCCGAAGATACGGCCGCGGTGACCGCCGACTTCGCCAGCGATGAGCTCACGACACTCGCGCAGCGTACCGACCGTCGCCGCCTCGTCGGCCGCCATCATCCGGCTGTAACCGACAACGTCGGCGCACAGGATCGCAGCCAGCCTGCGCTCTTGTGGATCGGATTCGTCTGGCAACGTTTTCCCCCGGGTTGTGCGAACAACCTTACTACCCTGCGCCAAGAGCTACAAACCAGCCTGGTCAGGCGTCAGTTTTCAGGGCTCAGAACTCAGAATAAAGCATCCCCCTGATAACCACGCCCTGACAAGATTCGCCGAATCGTTCAAATCGCGGAACCGACGTGGTATCGAGTGGTATCGATGTTTGGTCATCGGCTTCGGGCCCGCGAGCCGGAATGGGCGCCGAGCCCCGTCACAGGAGGCGAACGTGGAGATAGCAAAGAAGACACGTGAGCTCGAAGTCACCAGGCTGTCCGGTTCCCTCGGAGCCGAGGTCCGTGGAATTCGCCTCACTGAGGCGGGGCCAGCGGAGGCCGCCACGATCCGATCGCTTCTCCTCGAGCACCTTGTCCTGTTCTTTCCGGATCAGCAGATGGCGCCGGACGAGCACATCGCGTTCGGCCGCTTGTTCGGGAAGCTCGAGGCTCACCCGAACCTTTCGTTCTCGGCCGAGCGACCGGAGTTCTTCGAGTTGCACGCCGCCGACGGGCAAGGCGCGATTGCCGATGAGTGGCACAGCGACCTCACGTGCCAGGCCGAGCCCTCGGTCATCGCGATCCTGCGCATGGTCAAGTGCCCGCCCGTAGGCGGCGATACGATGTGGGCAAACATGTACAAGGCGTACGACGAGCTGTCGCCACCGATGAAGGAATTCTGTGAGGGTTTGACCGCCTTGCACGACGCCGATCCGCACGGCCAACGGGACAAGACCGCGATTCATCCCGTCGTCCGCGTGCATCCCGAAACCGGACGGAAGTCGCTCTTCGTCAACGAGCACTTCACCCGGCGCATCGTCGAGCTTCGACACCAGGAGAGTGCGGCGCTGCTCCAGTTCCTAACCAGCTGGGCGACGAGGCCGCAGTTCACGGTACGGTACCATTGGAACCCGGGAACGATCGCGATGTGGGACAACCGCTGCACCCAGCATTGTGTCTTGAACGACTTCGAAGGCGATCGCGTCATCCAGCGCGTCACCGTCATGGGTGACAAGCCGGAGGCCGCCTCGCCGGCGCGCTGGGAGCCGTACATCGGTCCGTTGAGCGCGGCGAGCCGCCACGACCGGCAGCTGCAAAACCACCTCAAGGCGAAGCAGTGATCAGCAGTCGGTTGTCAGGGCTGAGGGCACAGGATGACATACGTGGATGCCTCCAGCCTGGTGTTTCTCGCCGGGCTCCGGATTCACGAGGTCTGGGGTACCGATCGGAACCTGAGCATCGAAGGGGCGCGCGTTGTCCCAACCGGATCCTGAACTCGAGCGGCCGCCATGAAGCAGGGGGGCTGGGCCGAATACCGAGCATGAGGGAAAACGAAGCGACTTCCGCACCGGGACACGTGCTACGAGATCGGGGATCGGGCCTCATCGGCGTACGAGGAAGGAGAGGAGCCATGATGAATCACAATGGAATGCACACCCGGTGGACCATTGTCGGCTGGGTGTTACTCGTGGCCCTGACCGCATTCCCGGCGTCTGCCGCGGACGATGTTCGCTCGGCCATCGAGGCAGCCAACAAGAAGTGGGAAGCCGCCGCAAGCCGCAGCGACGGTGCAGGCGTGGCAGCCCTCTACACCGCCCACGGCGAGTTGCTTCCCGCCCAGAGTGACTTCGTGCGCGGGACCCAAGCCATCGGTCGGTTCTGGCAGGCGGTCTTCGACTCGGGGATCAAGGGAGCGTCCCTGAGCACGGTGGAGGTGGAGGGCTGCGGGCACACCGCCTACGAGACCGGAACGTACGAGCTCCGCGATGCGGACGGGAAGGCACTCGACCACGGGAAGTACGTCGTCGTCTGGAAGAGAGAGGGCGATGCCTGGAAACTCCATCGTGACATCTGGACGACGAGCATAGTACCAGCCAAGCGGTAGAACAGACGCGCACAACGACCCACCCGATGCGCACCGAGAACAACCACCGCAAGCTCGCTGCCATCATGTTCACCGACATGGTGGGCTACAGCGCGCTGACGCAGCGCAACGAAGCGCTCGCACTGCAGTTGCTCACGGAACATCAGGGATTGGTGCGGCCGATCTTCCTCACGCATGGCGGGCGCGAGATCAAAACCACGGGTGACGGCTTTCTGGTAGAGTTCACCAGCGCGTTGCAGGCGGTGGTCTGCGCCCTGGAGATTCAGAAAGCGATGGTAGAGCGCAATTCATCGGCGGCACCCGACCGGCGCATCCAGTTGCGCATCGGCCTCCATCTCGGTGACGTAGAAGTGCGCGACGGTGACGTCTTCGGCGATGGCGTGAACATCGCCGCCCGCATCGAGCCCCTGGCGGAGGCGGGCGGCATCTGCATCACGGGCCCGGTGTTCGATCAGATTCGCAACAAGATCGACGCGCCGCTCGAACGCCTGCGGCGGCCGCAACTGAAGAACATCCAGGTGGCGATCGACGTGTACCGCGTGGTCCTGCCGTGGACGCAGGGGGCCTCGCAGGCGGTGGGGCGGTGGCGACTCGGGGCGCGGGTCGCCGTGATTGCTGCGCTCGGCGGCGGCGGCGCCGTGCTGCTAGTGTGGTGGCTGGCGATGCGCGCACCG
>JBHHYG010000248.1:0-5548 GCA_046757445.1 Acidobacteriota bacterium | reverse complement strand
GTCTGCCTATTCCGCCACCTCGGCGATGTCGTACAGCCCCAATGGTATCAGTAGGGCGGAAGTCCGGAGAGGTCCGCTGCGCCGGCATCGGCGAGGTGAGTAGAATCTGCGCGGCCAAGCAACGAAGGTGAGCTCGGCAGCGGCTATTCGACTCTGAGTGAGACGACCGGGTCGACACGGGCTGCCCGCCGCGCCGGAAGCCAACACGCCAGGGCCGCCACCGCGACCATGATCAAAGAGATGCCGAGGAACGTCGCCGGATCGGTGGCGGTGATCCCGAACAGCCAGCTCGAGAGCAGCCGGGTGAGAGCGATGGCCGCAAGCATGCCGACAGCGACGCCCACGGCCGCCAGCGCCAGTCCCTGACGCACCACTAGCCCGAACACCTCTTGCGGGCGGGCGCCCAGTGCCAACCGAACGCCGATCTCGTGGGTGCGCTGCTTGATCGAGAAGGAGACCAGACCGTAGATGCCCACCGTCGCGAGGGCTAGGGCCAGGCCGGCAAGCACGGCGAGCAGCAACACCCTGAAGCGATCCGCAGCGACCGTCGTCGAGATCACCCGCCGCATCGTTCGGAGGTTGTAAAGGGCCAGGTTGGGATCCAGCTCGCGCACTTGGTTTCTTACCGCCTCGACGAGGGTCGCGGGGTCCGCCGAGGCCTTCACCACAAGGGCCAGCCAAGGCCAGGGATCCTGGCGGTAGGGTAGATAGATGGTGTCGTCGGCCGGGGCGGCCAGGGCGGAGTAGTGGACGTCGGAGACCACTCCGACGATCTCCCGCGATGCGGCCAGGTCGCTCCAGTCATCGCGCAGGAAGTTGGCGAGCGAGCTCGTCGTCAGCCGCCTGCCGAGCGGGTCCTCATCGAGCCAGTAGCGTCGGGCCATCGACTCGCTGATGATCGTCACCCCCGGCGCATCGCTGTTGTCCTGCGCGGTGAAAAGGCGCCCGGCCACCAGCGTTATGCCCATTGCCCGGAAGTAGTCGGGGCTGACGGCTCTTTCTTCCGCCCTCGGTCTTTCTCCCGGCGGCAATGGCCGCTTGTCGATGGTGAAGGGCCGGGCCGCCGAGTAGCCGCTCAGCGGCAAGAAGTTCACGGTGGCCACAGAGCGGACACCTGGAAGCTCGCCGGCGCCTTCGAGCAGCGCCTGGTGGAATGCACGGACCTGCGGCTGTCCCGGGTAGCTCGCTTCCGGCAGCAGGATTTCCATGGTCAGCAGGTCTTGCGTATCGAAACCCGGCTCGATGTCCATCAACCCCGCCAAGCTGCGGATGAGGAGACCGGCGCCGATCAGCAACACCAGGGCCAGCGCGACCTGGGCTACGACCAGGGTGCTGCGAACCGGCAGACCTCGAAAGCCCGCGGCCCACGCGCTGCCGCCCTCCTTGAGCGCCTCATGCAGGTCGGATCTGGAAGTTCGCAACGCAGGAATCAGGCCGAAGAGCACGCCGGTCACCAGCGAGGTCACCAGAGTGAACCCGACCATTCTCCAATCGATGGAGATCTGCTCCCCCAGGCGAGTCACCTCGCCGGGGCTGGAGGCAACGAGAAACTGGACGGCCCAATCGGCGAGAAGCAGGCCGAGGGCGCCGCCGGCGATGGCGAGCAATAGGCTCTCGGTGAGCAGCTGCCGCACCAGGCGCAGACGTCCGGCGCCGAGCGCGGCCCGCACTGCGATCTCTCGTTGTCGCCCGGCCGCGCGAGCCATCGATAGGTTGGCAATGTTGGCGCAGGCGATCAACAGAACGAGCCCCACGGCGCCGAAAAGAGTTAACAGGGCCGCCCGTACCGGCCCGACCACCTGCCCATGGAGTGGAACGAGGACGGAGGTCCATCCAGAGTTGACGTTCGGATACTCTCGCTCCAGCCGGCCGGCGATGGTGGCGATGCCCGCCTCGGCCTGCTCCAGGGTGACGCCCTCCTTCAGCTTTGCCACCGCAAGGACCGAGCGCGAACCACGGGGCCTGCCGTCGGTGAAGGGAGCCAGGGGTACCCATAGGTCGACCGGGATGTTCTGTGGAAACTGCGGGAAGGTGAAGCCTGCGGGCATGACGCCGATAACGGTGAAGCTTTCCCCGTTCAGCCTCACCGTTCTGCCGACAATCTCGCCATCGCCGCCGAATCTTCGCTGCCAGAGGCGGTGGCTGAGCACCACCACGCGCTCGCCACCCGGTCTGTCCTCGTCTGGGCCGTAGGTCCGTCCGAGCACAGGGTCGATGCCCAGCGCCGGGAACAGACCTGCCGACGCCCGCAGGCCCCAGACTCTCTCCGGTGTATCGCCGTCCGAGAGGTTGAAGGGGGAGTGGCCGTAGGCGGCTTGGTGCTCGAAGAAGGAGTTCTGTTGCGCCCAATCGAGATAGTTGGCATAGGAGATCGGTGAGCGCTCGAGACCCCGCTCCGGGTTGCGGTCCCAGACCATCACCAGACGTTCGGGATCCTGGTACGGCAAGGGGCGCAGCAAGACCGCGTCGACGACGCTGAAGATGGCGCTGTTGGCACCGATGCCGAGGGCCGCCGTGAGGATCACCACAGCCGCGAACCCCGGGCTCCGCCACAGGGTTCGAACTGCGTAGCGGAAGTCTTTCAACAACGTCTCCATCCCCCCAGGCAGGCTGCTCGAGAACCCGGCCAGAAAGCGCCGCCAAGCCGAGGGTGAAGATCTTGGCCTCGTACTCGTCGATCGACGAGGGTCGGCTCAGTGTCCTCGAAACTCCGAGCCCATCTGGTGCCATCTTCCCAGATGCAGAGCCTCGGAGCCAAGCGCCGCGGGTGTCGGCAGATCTTGTCGGTGCTAGCCCGCATATCTCAACGGCTTGCTGCTGCGGGCGCGGGAAGGGGCGCGTTCGCTGCGTTGCGCTTGCTCGGGCTCCTCGACGTATTGTCAAATACGCCTCCGGTGCCCTCCCGGCGCGCGCCTTGCGCCCGCGCCCCTTCCCACGCCCTCGCGACTCAACCCGTTGAGAAATGCGGGCTAGGGCAAGCATCGGAGTCCGCCGCGCCAACCTCCGGTGATGGGCGCGGTGGTATCCTCTGTACCATGATGTCGCTCGCCAGCGATCGGTCACCGAAAGCGCCGGCTCACCCGTTCGGCGCTGCATCTGCCTGTGGCAGGAGCCGGAGCCAGCCTCCACCCGGCCGGTGGATGGAGTCGCCGTGAGCAAGCTGCGCCGCCCGGCCGTGGCCGGACTCTTCTACCCGGCGGAGGCGGCGGAGCTCCGGGGTACCGTTGCTGGGTATCTCGAGCAAGCGCGAGAGCGCGCTCCCGGCCCGCAGGATGCCGAGCGGCCTCGGGCGCTGATCGCGCCGCACGCCGGCTACGTCTACTCGGGACCGATCGCCGCTTCCGCCTTCGTGCGCCTGGAGCCCTTTGGCGAGCAGATCCGCCGCGTGCTGCTGCTCGGCCCCTCGCACTTCGTGCCCCTGCGGGGGCTGGCCACCGCAGGGGTGGAGGCTTTTTCCACCCCCCTCGGCGACGTCGCCGTCGATCAGCCGGCCGAAACCCGCCTCAGCGCCCTTGCCCAGGTCATTGTCAAGGAGGCCGCGCATGCCCGCGAGCACTCCCTCGAGGTGGAGCTGCCGTTCCTGCAGACGGTGCTGGGCTCCTTCGAGTTGGTTGCCCTGGTTACCGGCGAGGTCGAGGACGAGGAGGTGGCCGAGGTCATCGACGAGCTGGCGGACGACGGCGACACCCTGGTGGTGGTGAGCTCGGACCTGTCCCACTATCACGATTACGACACCGCCCGAGGCCTCGACGGCGCCACCGCCAGCGCCATCGAAGAGCTGCGGCCCGACCGGTTAGGGGAGGGGAGCGCCTGCGGGCGGGCCGGCATCCGCGGGCTTCTGGTGGCGGCCCACCGATGGGGCCTGTCGGCGCGAGCGGTGGATTTGCGCAACTCCGGCGACACCGCCGGCCCTCGCGCTGAGGTGGTCGGCTACGGCGCCTTCGTCTTTTTCTAGCCTGCTTATCTCAACGGTTTGCCACGCCCTAGCATCGAACCTATTGCGCACCAATTGGTAAGATCCCTCTATGAACATCACCGAGCGCATGACGGGGATCGGAAGGCTGCACGTTGGTACCGGCGCCAGTGGCTCCAGTATCCGCCGCGGCTGCTACACGAGCGCATCCGGCGACTCGTCGGAAGGGGAGGTGATCTCTCCCCTGTCGTCAGCCGCGCCGAACGCCCGAGAGAATCCATGCAGAACATCATTCGTGACCTGCGGCTGAGCGCACGCGGCCTGATCCGCTCGCCGGTGCTGGCGGCGACGATCGTGCTGACGGTGGGCCTCGGCATTGGCGGGACCGTTGCCGTCTTCAGCATCGTACATACGGTGCTCATCAAGCCGCTCCCGTATGCCGAGCCCGGTCAGCTCCTGCGCATCTACCACGACTATCCCCCGAACCGGTGGCCGCTTTCGGTCGCCGATTGGCTGGCGATCCAGGAACAACAGACGATGTTCACCAGCGTCGCCGCCTACCGAAACCGGAGCGTGACGTACAGCGAAGACGATCGCGCCGAGCGGATCCGAGCAAAATACGTCACCGCAGGGTACTTCTCGTTGCTCGGGATGGTGCCTCTTCAGGGCCGCCTCTTCAGGGCAGCCGACGATGTTCCCGGCGCAGCGCCGACGGTCGTTGTCGGCAACGCCTTCTGGCAGAACGAGCTGGGAGGTGACCCATCTCGAGTAGGACGGCCGATTCGATTGGATGGTATCGACCGGACCGTCATTGGGGTCCTTCCGGCTTCGACGGGTCCTCTGGAGAAACAGATCGACGTATTCCCGATCGCGCAGCTCGAACCACCGAGACGAAAAGGTCCCTTCTTCTTGACGATCCTCGGCCGACTGAAATCCGGCGTGGCGCCGGATGTGGCGGCGGCGGAGCTTCGCGCGATCGAAGAGCGGATCTTTTCGATCTGGCAAGCGTCGTGGCCGAATCCAACGAGTACATACGGGATCATGCCGCTCGGCGAGTTCGTTGCCGGCGACGTGCGAACCAAACTCACCATTCTGCTGAGCGCCGTCGCCTTCGTGCTCCTCATCGCGTCCACCAACGCCGCGAATCTTCTCGTCGCTCGGGGGGCGCAGCGCCGCCGGGAGCTCGCGGTGCGAGCGGCGCTGGGCGCCTCGCGCGGTCGCTTGGTCCGCGAGCTGCTGACGGAGAGCGGGCTGCTGGCGTTCGCCGGCTCTGGGCTCGGCATCGGCCTGGCCGCGCTCGTAATCCATGTGTTGCGTGGTGTGGGGCCGGAGGTGATTCCCCGCGCGCAGGAGATGGCGCTGACGGGTCCGGTGCTCGGCTTCGCTGCGGTGGTCACCATGGGGAGCGCCCTTTTGTTCGTACTGGTGCCGTCGATCCAGGCGACCCGAGCCGATCATGAGGAGGCCTTGCGTGCCGGCGGCCGTGGAAGCGGCGAGTCGCAAGGGACGCAGCGCTTCCGGCGGGCGCTGGTCATGAGCGAGTTTGCGGTCGCTGTGCCGCTGCTGATCGGGGCGGGGCTCCTGCTTACGAGCTTCGCGCGATTGCAGAGTGTGAATCCCGGGGTCGCAGTGGAG
>JBHHYG010000247.1:0-5567 GCA_046757445.1 Acidobacteriota bacterium | reverse complement strand
GTACGTCGAGCCCTCGGGCCAAGCGCAACGCAGTCATCGCGACCCTGGCGCCCGCGCAGCCGCAACCCGTTGAGATATGCGGGCTAGGAGCGACATTTCTTCGACCGACGACACCGAACGGCTCATGCGAACGACACGCCCTCGCCTTCGATGACGGCGCCGATGGTGTGCACTGACTCGCCGGCCGCCTCGAGCTCCTCGAGCAGCAGGGAGACCCTCTCCCTGTGCACGGCCAGCACCATGCCGATGCCCATGTTGAAGGTCTCCCACATCTCCTCCGTCGGCACTCCGCCCATCTCCTGCAAGGTGCGGAAGACCGGTGGCACCGTCCAGGCCCCACGGTCGATGAGAGCGCCGCAACCGGCGGGCAACATGCGCGGCACGTTACCGGCCAGGCCGCCGCCGGTGATGTGCGCCAGGCCGTTGAGCTCACCCCTTGCCAGCGAGCCCCGCAGCGGCCCCACGTAGCAACGATGGCAGCGCAGTAGCTCCTCCCCGACCGTGCAGCCCCACGCCTCGATGCGATCGTCGAGGCTCAGCTGCCGATGCTCGAGCAGCACCTTGCGCGCCAGTGAGAAGCCGTTGGTATGCAGGCCGTCGGAGGCCAGGCCGAGCAGGCAGTCACCGACTCGGATGGCGGCGCCATCGATGGGGGAATCACCCACCGTGAGGCCGACGATGAAGCCGGCCAGGTCGTACTCGCCGGCCCGGTAGAGGTCGGGCATCTCCGCCGTCTCGCCGCCGATCAGCGCCGCCCCGATCTCACGGCAACCACGGGCGATGCCGTCGAGCACCGACTCGACGACGGTGGCGTCCATGCGGCCGAGGGCCAGGTAATCGAGAAAGAAGAGCGGCAGGGCGCCCTGAGTCAGGATGTCGTTGGCGCAGTGAGCGACGAGATCGTAGCCGACCGTGTCGTGCACCCCGGCGAGCACCGCCACCTTGAGCTTGGTACCGACGCCGTCCGCCGAGGCGACCAGCACCCTGCCGGGCTCGCCGGCCGGTAGCCGGAAGCCGCCGCCGAAGCTACCGATGTCGCCGACAACCTCTTCCGAATAGGTGCTGCGCACGAGCTCGCCGATGCGTTGCTTGGCGGCCTCGGCAGCGGCGCGGTCCACGCCTGCCGATCTATAGGTTAGCGGGCCCCGACAGCCTTCATCCGCCATTCATCTAGCCTGCATTTCTCATCGCGCTACGTCGCGAGGGTGCGGAGAGGTCCACGACAGACGCCCAGCTAGCCCTCACTTCATCGAGGCGGCGCCGCCGCAGGCGGGACCGGCGCCCACCGGCGTGAACAGCTCCATCTGGTGCTCGAGCTCGTCGCCCAGCGAGGTCGGATAATCGCCGGTGAAACAGGCCGTACAGTAGTGCTTCTCGCCCATCGACACGGCCCGTTGCAACCCTTCGAGGGAGAGGTAGGCGAGGGAGTCGGCGCCGATCTTGCGGCAGATCTCCTCGAGCGAATGGTTGGCGCCCACCAGCTCCTCTCGCCGTGGCGTGTCGATGCCGTAGTAGCAGGGGGAGATGTAGGGAGGCGACGAAACCCGCACATGCACCGCGGCGGCACCGACACTGCGCATCATCTCGACGATCTTGCCGCTGGTGGTGCCGCGCACGATCGAGTCGTCGACCAGCACCACCCGCCTACCCTCGATCAAGCTGCGCACCGGGTTGAGCTTGACCTTGACCCCGAAGTGGCGGATCGACTGACGTGGCTCGATGAAGGTGCGACCGACATAATGATTGCGGATGAGTGCCATCTCGAAGGACAAGCCCGACTCGGCGGCGTAGCCGAGTCCCGCGTAGACGCCGCCGTCGGGCACCGGCACGACGACGTCGGCGTCTGCCGGCGCCTCCTTGGCGAGGATCTCGCCCATGCGCTTGCGCGCCTCCAGCACGCTGGCCCCGAAGAGCACGCTGTCGGGGCGGGCGAAATAGACCTGCTCGAAGATGCACTGTTGTGTCGGCCGCCGGCACCACGGTTGCAACGAGCGGTAGCCGGGGGCGGTCGCACCCGGCCCGGCCCGCACCGCCTCCAGCGTCTCGTCGTTGCCCACCGCCTCCTCGCCGATGGCGACGATCTCCCCCGCCGCCAGGTCGCGCACGGTGCGGGCACCGATGAGATCGAAGGCACAGCTCTCCGAGGCCAAAACCCAGGCACCCTCCAGCAGGCCGATGGACAGAGGGCGAAAACCCAGCGGATCGCGGGCACCGATGAGCGTGCGGTCGGTCAGGGCGGTGACGGTGAAGGCGCCTTGTACCCGATCGAGGGCATCGACCAGGGCATTCAGCGCTCCATTGCAGTCGCTGCGGGCGAACAGGTGCATCATCACCTCGGTGTCAGAGCTGGAGGTGAAGATGGCGCCGTCGGCCTCGAGCTCCTGGCGCAGGGCAGCGGCGTTGACCAGGTTGCCGTTGTGACCGAGGGCGATGGAGCCGTTACGACTGTCGATGCGTACCGGCTGGGCGTTGCGCAGGTTGCTCTCTCCCGCCGTCGAGTAGCGAACGTGACCGATGGCGGCGCGGCCGGGCAGACGGTCGAGGTGCTCGCTGTCGAAGACCTCGGCCACATGCCCCATGCCGCGCTCGACGAACATGGCACCGCGATCGGCGGTGGCGATGCCGGCACTCTCCTGACCGCGATGCTGCAGGGCATAGAGCCCCAGATACGACATGCGCCCTGCCTCCGAGTGGCCGATGATGCCGAATACTCCACAGCAATGTTTCAGGCCGCGTGCCACGCCTCGTCCTCCATGCGACGCGCCAGGCTCGTCGCCCAGGCCTCGTATAGATCGGCCACCGCCGCCTCGAAGAGCAGCGCGCCACCGAGCCTCACCTCCAGCCGCGCCTCCTCGCCACCGCCGACCGTGCCGATGCGGCTCACCGGCAGGTGGTGCCGGCGCGCCGCGGCCAGCAGCTCCTCGACCTTCTCCGGCACCACCGAGGCCACCACCCGCGACGGAGGCTCGGAGAACAGGCGCAGGTCGGCGCGGCCCGCCTGCGGATCACCGAGGTCGGTACGGGCCCCTAGCAGCCCGGTGGTCTCGGCATCGGTTCCCTGGCGGCCGTCGGCCCTGCCCATGTCGGCCCGGCCGAAGCAGGCTTCGGCGAGCGCCACCGCCAGGCCGCCGTCGCTGCAGTCGTGGGCGCTACGCAGAAAGCCGTGCCCCGCCGCCTCTACCAGCAGGCGCTGCAGCGCCGCCTCCCGCTCGAGATCGAGTGCCGGCGGCGCCCCGGGCCGCCCCTGGTGCAGGCAGCGCACCAGGGCACTGCCGCCGAGACCCACGTCGGGCACGTCGTTGACAGAGCCGGCACCGGTGTCGATCTCGGCCCCGAGCAAGACGATGGGGTCTCCTTCGCTCTGAAAGGCGGCCGGCACACCGGCACCGACGTCGTCGAGATAGCCTAGCGCCCCGACCACCACGGTGGGCAGGATCGGTCGCTCTTCGGTCTCATTATAGAAGGAGACGTTGCCGCCGGTGATCGGCACCCCCAGGGCCCTGCAGGCCGCGCCCATGCCGCGCACCGCGGCGGCGAAGCGAGCCATCGTCTCGGGCACCTCGGGGCTGCCGAAGTTGAGGCAATTGGTGATCCCCAGCGGCCGGGCGCCGGTGCAGGCGACGTTGCGACAGGCCTCGGCGACCGCTAGCGCTGCACCCGCCTCGGCGTCCATCGCCGTGTACCAGGGGTTGCCATCGAGGCTCAAGGCCACACCACCGCCGCTCTCCTTTATGTGAAGCAGGGCGGCGTCGCCGCCCGGACGCTGGACGGTGTTGGTGCGCACCGTCTGGTCGTACTGCTGGAAAACCCAGCGCTTGGAGGCGATGCTGGGATCGGCGAGCAGCTCCAGCAGCATCAGACGGCAGGCCTCGCCCGCGGACGCCGGCAGGGGCCGGCCCGAAGCAGCTTCCGCGGGCGCCGCCATCGCTTCGAGCAATGGGGGGAGGTCATCGGCCGTCAGGTACGGCGGCGAATCGGGGACCTGCATCGGCCGTTCGTAGACGGGCGCCTCGTCGGCCAGGGTGCGGGCCGGCACTTGGGCCACCAGCCGGTCGCCGTCCCAGACCCGCAGCATGCCGTCGTCGGTGACCTTGCCGATTTCCACCGCATGCAGGTCCCACTTGTCGAAGATTTCCTGCACGGCCTCGAGGTCCTGGCGCTCGCAGACCAGCAGCATGCGCTCTTGCGATTCCGAAAGCATGAACTCGTAGGGCGTCATGCGGCTTTCTCGCGACGGTACGCGCCGCACGTCGATCTCCAGGCCGGTGCCCGCCTTCGAGCCCATCTCACAGGTCGAGCAGGTGAGGCCTGCACCACCCATGTCCTGCATGCCCACCACCAGCCCCTGCTCGATGAGCTCGAGACAGGACTCCAGCAGCAGCTTCTCGGTAAACGGATCCCCGACCTGCACCGCCGGCCGCTTCTCCGCCGCCGCCTCGTCGAAGCTCGACGAGGCCAGCAGGCTGACACCGTAGATACCGTCTCGGCCGGTCTTGGCACCGACGTAGATCACCGGGTTGCCGGCGCCGCTGGCGCGAGCCCGCACCAGCCGATCGGAGGGCGCCAGGCCGAAGCAAAGCACGTTGACCAGCGGGTTGTGATCGTAGCTGGGATCGAAGTAGATCTCACCGCCCACCGTCGGCACGCCGATACAGTTGCCATAGCCGGCGATACCTCCTACCACGCCCTCCAGCAGGTAGCGGTTCTTGGCGCGATCGAGGGAGCCGAAGCGCAGCGAGTTCAGCAACGCCAGTGGCCGCGCACCCATGGTGAAGATGTCGCGCAGGATGCCGCCGACCCCGGTGGCGGCCCCCTCGTAGGGCTCGATGTAGGAGGGATGGTTGTGGCTCTCCACCTTGAAGACACCGGCCCAGCCGCCGCCGAGCTCGACGGCACCGGCGTTCTCCCCGGGACCCTCGAGTACCTGCGCGGCATCGGTGGGCAGTGTGCCAAGATGAACCCTGCTGCTCTTGTAGGAACAGTGCTCCGACCACATCACCGAAAACATCCCCAGCTCGGTGAGCGTCGGCGGCCGCTGCAGCAACTCGCACACCCGCGCGTACTCGTCGGCGGTCATACCGTGCTCGAGCGCCAGAGCTTCGTCGGCGGCCTGCTCGGTCGGTAACCTCATACCCCAACTTCCACACGGTCCAGCAACGAGCCGAAGACGAAACGACCGTCCTCGGAGCCCTGCATCGCCTCCATGGCGCGCTCGGGGTGAGGCATGAGGCCGAGAATTCGACCGTCGGCACTACACACCCCGGCGATGTCGTCGAGCGAGCCGTTGGGGTTGAAGCGCTGGTGACGCTGGCCTCGCGGGCCGCAGTAGCGGAGCACGATCTGATGGTTGGCCTCGAGCTTCTCCAGGGTGTCGGGCTGGGCGAAGTAGTTGCCCTCGTAGTGGGCGATGTGCAGGCGCAGCACCTGACCTCGTTGGCAGGCTCGCGTGTACGGGGTATCTGTCCTTTCCACCTTTACGTGCACGTCCTGGCAGCGGAACTTGAGGCTCGAATTCGGCAGCAAGGCGCCCGGCAGCAGGCCGGCCTCCAGAAGAATCTGGAAACCAT
>JBHHYG010000246.1:0-5594 GCA_046757445.1 Acidobacteriota bacterium | reverse complement strand
CGAACGCGCCCCTTCCCGCGCCCGCAGCAGCAAGCCGTTGAGATATGCGGGCTAGTAGATACAAGGGGCCTGAATCCTTGGTCGGCAAGACACTCGGTCACTACGAGATTCTCGAGTTGCTCGGCGCCGGCGGCATGGGAGAGGTCTACCTTGCCGAAGACACGCGCTTGGTTCGGAAAGTCGCGATCAAGGTGTTGCCCGCCGAGTTCGCCTCCGATCCCGAGCGGTTGGCGCGCTTCGAGCGGGAGGCCCGGGCGGCGGCGGCGCTCAACCACCCGTATATCGCTGTGGTTCACGATGTCGGTTTCGAGCCGGGGGGGCGGCGAAGCGGACGCCGGGGACCCGGGGGGCGACGCCGCGGAGACGACCGGCATCCATTTCATAGTGCAGGAGTATCTGGAGGGGCAAAGCCTGCGGGAGCGGCTCAAGAGTGGGGCGTTGCCGCTCGATGAGGCGCTGGATCTGGCAGTTGAGGTCGGGGAGGCGCTGATCGCCGCCCACAAGGCCGGGATCATCCACCGGGATCTGAAGCCCGACAACATCTTCGTCACCGAGGAGGGTCACGCCAAGATGCTTGATTTCGGGTTGGCGAAGTTGACGGAAGCGGCGGCACCCACGGCAAGCTCCGCCTCGATGGCGTCGACCATGCTCGGAACCGTCGCCGGGCAGGTGATGGGCACCGCGGGCTACATGGCGCCCGAACAGGTGGAGGGGGCGCGGGGAGTCGATCATCGCGCCGACTTGTTCGCCTTCGGCTGTGTTCTCTACGAGATGGCCACGGGGCGGCGGGCTTTCGCGGGCACAAGCACCATCCAAACCCTGAACATGATCGCCCACGAGGAGCCGGAACCCGCCACGCGCGCCAACGGAAAGCTGCCGGTTCAGCTCGACTGGATCCTCGAGAAATGTCTCGCAATAAAACCGGGACGCCGATACCAGCACACCGAGGAACTATCTGTCGACCTGCTGCGATTACGCGAGTCGGCCGCTGCGGGCGTTCTCCACGGCGGCGGTCCTGGGCCTGCCGAGGTCCAAGACGCAGCCGGACCCGGCGTCTCGTGGCAGGTGGCGGCGCTCGCGGCTGTTGCGTTGGTGGCGCTCGGGTTTTTCGCCGCGCGGTGGCTTGGACCGGCCCGCAGCGCCCCCGTGTTGCTTCCGCCGTCGGTAAGCTTCGACATCGCTCTGCCCGAGGGGAGATGGTTTCCCCGGGGCGACGGCACGAACATCGCGCTTTCGCCGGATGGGAGAGCCCTCGTATACGTTGCCGACGACGAGTCCGGCAGAAGGCTTTATCTGCGGCGACTCGCGGAACCCGGCTTCGGCGAGGCGATTCCGCAAACCGAAGGCGGCGTAAGGCCTACGTTTTCACCCGATGGCAAGTGGATCGCGTTTGCGGACGGCCGCGGAGGACTCATCAGAGTGTCGCTCGAGAGCGGCGAACGCTACCCGATCTGCGATGGATGTGAGAATGCGTCCTGGACGGCAGACGGATTCGTCTACTTCAATCGGTTTTCATCGTTGTGGAGAGTGGCGGCCGTCGGCGGCGAGCCGGAGCCGGTGGTCGAACCGGGTGACGATCGGTGGCAGGGTGGGATGCTCAATCCCGTCGTCCTGCCGAACGGCAAAGGGGTTGTCTTCGAGAACAGCCTATTCGAGTTCGGTGGGATTGGCGTCCTGCCGCTGGACGGGGGGCCGGTGATTCCCGTCTCCGATAGAGGTTCGGGCCCAAGGTATTCCGCTACAGGGCACATCCTGTTCTCACGCGGTAGTGCCGTCATCGCCGTCCCCTTCGACATCGACGTATTGATAATCACTGGGCCCGCGGCGCCGGTCCTGCCGTCTGTGCGGCTCGAGAACGGCGGTGCGGTCCAGTTGGCGGTCGCCGAAGCCGGCGTGCTCGCATTCGAGCCCGGCGGGACGTCCGGGACGCAACTTATCTGGGCTGATCGCAGCGGCGAGACGCAGTCGTTGAACACGGACTGGCACATCTATCGCTCGCCGAGGGTATCGTCGGATGGAAGACATATCGCGGTGACCCGGAACGACGATGGGGCCACCGATGTATGGGTGGTGGACGTCGCCTCCGGCGGTATGAGGAGGTTGACGACCTCTGGTGATGTCAGGGCACCCGAGTGGTCTCCCGACGCATCCAGCATAGTATTCGGGTCGCGTACTACGGGTGGCTTTGCGCTGCAGCTGCTGCGCCTCGACGGGACTGCAAGCGCCGAAACGCTGCTGACAAGTGAGCATAGACTGCGTCCCGAGTCGTGGCACCCGGAAGGCGACCTGCTGGTGTTCAGCGAGCTTTCGACCAGCAGCGACCTGTACGTCTATGACTTTCGTGACGGGTCTCGCAGAGAGTTGGTCACTGGCGCTGGCTCCGTGTACGCGGCGAAGCTTTCTCACAACGGCAAAGCCCTGACCTACGAATCGGATGAAGGCGGAGGATTTCCCGAGGTCTACGTTCGACCGTTCCCGGGGCCGGGGGTTCCGATCCCGGTGTCCGTCGGAGGCGGAACAAGCCCCGTTTGGAGCGCCGCCGACGCTTCGCTCTTTTATATCGACGGCGGCCACCGGCTGCGTACGGTTTCCGTGCACTTCGATCCCGCGCTAGAAGTGGTCGGTCAGCAGCCGCTTTTCTCTGTCTCGAACTTCTGGACCGTTTTCAGCCGCGCTCACTACGATCTTGCTCCCGATGGGCGCTTTCTGTTCTTGAAGGAGGGGGGCGAAAGCGGCGGCCGCATCCGCCTCGTCCTCAACTGGTTCGAGGAGCTGAAGCAGCGGGCGCCGACAGGTCGCTAATGGCCTGACCATACCCGCGCGACGTAGCCCGATGAGAAATGCGGGCTAGAAATCCGTCCCTTGCTTAGCGGTCATGGTGAAGGCTTGCAGGAACTCCGGGTATCCGAGCCCCCGCACACCATCCGGCCCGAGGGGAAGGTAAAGCTGGACACCGGGGCCGGCAACCAATGCGTTCCAGCTGTCCCAAAAAGCGTTGCCTGACCGCAGATCGAGCTGTAGCCAAGCGTCCGCCGCACTCGCCCTCACCTCGAGCGCAGCCGGAATGGCAGCCAACGACAACCAGAAACGCCGCTCGACTGTCACGCCACTCGCCGTGCGAGTCAGTAGCAGCCCCGTGCGTGCGTGAATGTCGGGCAGTATCGCCAGCCGGGCTCCCGGTTGCAGTGGCGCGAAGAAGTTCTCATTCTTGTCGGCCCACCGCTGCCAACGGTCCGCGTCGGTGACCGGGCTATGGGCGAGGAAGGCGTGGGAGGTGGCCGTGATTGCGTGCCGGCTCTGCGCCACGTTGTAGGCGGAAACGGCCAACAAGGCGACGACTGCGAGCGGGAACCACCAACGGCGCAGCCGGCTCAGGAATCTCACCTCGTCACCTGCGGGATCATCTATTCCCAGCGACATTTACGCCGCGGCCTCCTGGCCTGCATTT
The DNA here is from genome assembly GCA_046757445.1 of Acidobacteriota bacterium. Lineage (GTDB taxonomy): Bacteria > Acidobacteriota > UBA890 > UBA890 > UBA890 > JBHHYG01. The sequence goes on along the minus strand of JBHHYG010000246.1, from coordinate 2,146 downwards.
CTCATCGGTCTGCTGCTGCGGGCCTGACCATACCCTCACGATGTAGCCCGATGAGAGATGCGGGCTCCTGGCACCGTCATTGCCCGTTGTCGCGTTCGGCCCAGGTGAATGATGAATCGGAGAGACCGTGGCCCGGAAGCCGGGCCACGGCCCTCCACCGTGTGAACCTGCGGGGCCTACTTGCTGCAGGATCCGCAGCAGGCGTTGCCGCAGGACGCCGCATCGATGCTTGCGGGCGCCGCGGACGCGAACGCCGCGGTTCCCAGCGCCAGCAGTCCCAGCAGGGCCAGTGCGGCGAGCTTGCGCATGCCGTCACCTCCTGCTTGGTCATGCGTGGCTCCGCGCCGGTGGATCATCCGCCGACGAGGGTCCACACGGAAACTTCAGCTCTCCCGCTCGGCACCTTCGTTCCTCCTCTTGGTATCGCTGTCGTCTTGTCCCGCGTTCCATTATCTGCCCAGGGCGGCAACCATGGCATCTCCGAACTCCACCGGATGGGGGCCGGGGTGCTGGAAGACTTCAACCTAGATCATACAGCCCTACGATCGTCCTATCGCGGTCGTTGAGTGCTTCGAGCCCGCTTTGAAGAAACTTCCATTCCTCCCTACGAGACAGCTCATCTTCGGGTGCCTCGGCCGACGTTGAACCACCTTCAACGCATTCAAAGGCCCGTACTATGGTACGGAGTCAAGACGTACCTAGGGTGCATTGCTTCGTGCGCGACGTCGCAGGGGTATGGTGGGGCCCGCCCCGCGGGTCGCATTGCTGGAGGTGCGGGGACTCTGAACGGCCGCTCCTTGGTTGTCCGGAGCTGCTTGACCGATGCGTTGATGGCAGGGGCACCCTGCCAGCGGTCTTCCCGCCCGTGCCTTCGATGGGAGAGAATCGAGCGCCATGGGCGGCAAGTGGCGCAATCTGGGCCTGTTGATGCTGGCGGAGTTGCTGGCCATGTCGCTCTGGTTTTCCGCCTCCGCGGTGGTGCCCCAGCTCACCGACGAGTGGCGGCTCAGCGGCAACCAGCAATCGCTGCTGACCATGACCGTGCAGGTGGGCTTCGTCGTCGGCGCTCTCGTTTCCGCCGCCATCAACCTGGCCGATCGGTTGTCAGCGGCGCGCTTGGTGGCCATCAGCGCCGCTGCCGGTGCCGCCTGCAACGCCTCGATCGCGCTGTTCGTCTCAACACCGACGTCGGCGATGCTGTGGCGATTCCTCACCGGCGTCTGCTTGGCCGGCGTCTACCCACCCGGCATGAAGCTGATCGCCACCTGGTGCAAGGAGGATCGGGGCCTGGGCATCGGCCTGCTGGTGGGGGCGCTGACGGTGGGCTCGGCAACCCCGCACCTGTTCAATGCCCTGCCTTTCTTCGGTGGCCAGGCCGGCTTGCCGCCCTGGCAACCGGTGCTGCTGGTCGCCTCGGGCTCGGCGCTGCTAGGAGCGATTATCGCCGGTTTGCTGGTTAGGGCCGGCCCCTTGCTACCTGCGGCGCGTGGATTCGATTGGCGCTACGCCACCCGTGCGCTCAGCGAGCAACCCTCGAGATGGGCCAACTTCGGCTACCTCGGCCACATGTGGGAGCTGTACGCCATGTGGGTGTGGGTGCCGCTGTACCTTCTCGCCAGCTACCAGCGTGCCGGCTGGAGCGACACCGGTGCCCGTCTCGCCGGCTTCGGCGCCGTCGCCGCCGGCGGCCTGGGAAGTGTGGTGGCGGGGGTACTGGCCGATCGCAAGGGGAGAACGGTGATTTCGAGCCTCAGCCTGCTGATCTCGGGGGCCTGCTGCCTGCTCGCCGGCCTTTTCTTCGGCTCGCCGGCCTTGCTGACCGCCCTGTGCCTGGTATGGGGCTTCGCCGTCGTCGCCGACAGTGCTCAGTTCAGCGCCGCCGTCAGCGAGCTGTCGGATGCGGAACACGTCGGCACCGCGCTGACCATGCAGACCAGCCTGGGATTTCTGCTGACGCTGCTGACCATCTGGATGATCCCGCCGCTGGTCGAGCGCGTGGGTTGGGAGTGGGCCTTCACAACGCTGGCCGTCGGCCCTGCCTTCGGCATCCACTCCATGCTGCGCCTGCGCCGCCTGCCCGAGGCCACCAAGATGGCCTCGGGAAACCGCTGATCCTGCCGGTGAGCCATTCGGTGCTAGCCCGCAT
>JBHHYG010000245.1:0-5606 GCA_046757445.1 Acidobacteriota bacterium | reverse complement strand
CATCGCGCGCCATTGCGTACGCGCAGCCGCGAGCCGTTGAGAAGTTCGGGCTAGGAGGAATCGGCGGGTAGAGATCGGCATCATCCACTATGGGGTGGTCGGCCTCTGAAGCGGCGGCTTGCGCGTGTAGATGACGACAGAAGAGCCGCAGGCAGCGACCATCGCACAGGCGGAACATTGAGGATCCAGATCGGCTGGCCGAAGGTGTTGCGTCTTCACCTCGTACCCGAGCGAGGCATAAAGCTCGGTCAACTCCTCGACTCTCGTGGGGTCAGCGAGGTTCCGCCGGACCCAGCCCTCTGCCACGAGGTCCGGATCGGCCGCTATGACAAGCTCCGGAGAACCACACTCTTCCCCAGTGCCCGCATTTCTCATCGGCTTACAGCTGCGGCCGCCTTGGAGGTCGCCCCGTGGCCCTTACCAAGCTTCTCCAAGCGTCGGTGCCCCAGGATCGCCGCGCCCAGCGCCGAGACGAACTGGACCATCTCCTCCTGCGGAACGTTGACCTCGCTCTGGAGCTGGTCGCCAACGGCGTGGGCCATCGTCGAGAAGCGCAAGATGCCCCCGATCAGCGTGTACTCCGGCTCTGCCTTCACACGCTTGATGAGCTGCACGGAGCGGCCCGTCAGAGACTCGATCGCACCCTGCATGATGTCCGCAGGGGCAATGCCCTGGGACAGGTGGTTGATCACCTCGGACTCGGCGAAAACCGCACACACCCCGGAGATCGGAACCGGCTCCTTCGAGGTGGCCAAGAGCGGGCCGATCTCCTCCGTCGTGAAGCCCAGGTAGCGCGCCGTCTTCTCCAGGAACGCACCGGTGCCCGCTGCACACTTGTCGTTCAAGCGAAACGACACCACCTTGGCCGCATCATCGAGTCGGCTTGCCTTCATCGTCTGCCCGCCGATGTCGAGCACCGTCCGGGTGCCGGGGAAGAGGCGCGCCGCCCCACGTGCAGCGGCCGTAAGGTCGGTAACGTGGAGATCCTTGAGGGTCGCTTGGTGGCGGCCCATCCCGGTGGCGACTACGTAGGAGACGTTCTCCGGGTCGAGCCCAGCGTCCGCCAGGCTCTCCCGATAGGCCTGCTCCGCCACCTCGGTGAGCTTGAAGCCGGTGGGGCGCAGGCAGCGGCCCAGGATCTGGCCGTCGTGGTCCAGAAGTATGGCCTTGGTGTACGTTGAGCCGACGTCGATTCCGGCGGTTACGGTCATGCTTTCGCCTCCACGGTGTCGCGGGGAGCCCGGCTGGCCAGAATGTGATCCAGGGCGAACAGGGCAGCACCCAGCGCTCCCATGAAGTGGCTCTCGTCGCTAACGTTGAGCTGGGTCCCGAGCTTCTCTTCCAGTGCCCTGATCATGCCCACGTTGCGCGTCACGCCTCCGGTGAAGGTCACCTCGTCTTCGATTCCCACGCGCCGGAGCAGGCCCGCCGAACGGGAAGCGATGGACTGATGGACTTCCCAGAGGATGTCCTCGATCTTCTTGCCCTTGCCGAGCCAAGAGAGAACCTCCGACTCGGCGAAGACCGTGCAGGTGGTGCTGATTCGCACGGGCTTCTCGGAGCGGAGCGCCGTCGGCCCCAGCTCGTCCAGGGGGATGTCAAGGGCGGCGGCCGCGGCTCCCAAGAAGCGCCCGGTGCCAGCGGCACACTTGTCGTTCATGCAGAAGTCGACGATCTCGCCGTTCGGGGCGACGCGAATGGCCTTGGTGTCCTGTCCTCCCATGTCGACGACGGTGCACGTTTTCGGGAAGAGCTGGACTGCCCCGCGGCCGTGGCAGCTGATCTCGGTGACCTGCGTGTTTCCGAAGGTCACCCGATAGCGCCCGTAGCCCGTGCCGACGATGAACTCCACCTCCTCCTCGCGGAGCCCTCCCTGCTCGAGAGCCTCGATGAAGGAGCTCTCGGCCGCGAGAACCACGTTGGCGCCCGTGTCGATGAGCGAGCGGCCGACGATCTCGTTGTTCTCGTCGATGATGACGGCTTTAGTCTGCGTCGAGCCGACGTCGACCCCCGCTGCGTAGGCCATGAGCTCACCTCTCTCCTTCTCGCGACGAAGCGCGATGAGATATGCGGGCTAGCAAGCCGCTGAAAACCCCTGGAGGGCCACTGAGCACTAAGACACCTTCGCTTGCCGACGACGCGACGCCAGCCCCTCAAAGAAAGCGTCGATCCGGTTCTTCATCTGCGCCTCCGAGACAACCCGCCTGTCCATCATGTCCGATTCGATGAAGAGGCTGGGAATGCCGCGCCTCTCGGACAGGTAGCGGCGGCTGTCGGCGAGCCCCGTGGAAACGGTTCGGCAGCTCTTGATGGGGTGGTAGACGATCCCGTCGACCTGGAACTCGTCGGCCATCTCCTCGAGCATTCGGTCTTGGTGAAACATGCTATCCATGGCATCGCGCACGCTGATCAGCACGCCCTCCGACAAGCTCTCGATCGGTCGGTCGAGATCGTATTGAAACCCCCTGCTAGCCCCCCCGGAGGCGAACCACAAATAGGTGGAGTTGATGAACGTTCCGCCCCACTCGGTGAACATCTCGTTGAAGCGCCTGAAAATCGGGTAGCACGGCACACCGACGAAGATCAGGCGATAGAGCTCCTCGGTGAGCGTGCCGATGCCATGGCTGGCCTTGTACTCCATCTCCTCGACGAGCTGCTTGAAGTAGCGGCTGCCCGAGGCGGTGCCTCGGAGGCCGTTGGCGACGCCGAGGTAGATGGTGCCGTCGGTCAGCGCGTTGAAGACCGCGGGCCGACTCCGGTTGAGTTCGAGAACCTGCTTCCACCCGAGGCTGATGTCGTTGGCGTATCCCAGCACTTCGCGCAGCTTGTCGATGTCGAACTTCTTGCCGGTTACCTCTTCACAGAGCTTGGTGAGCTCCCGGAGCTGAACCTCGACGTACTTCCTGTCGTTCTCGAAATCGGGGTCACCTTGCCATGTCTGTTTCCCGGCCTCGCGCGTTCCGGGCACGTCTATCGTGAAGATGGGGATGTCATACATGCGCTCCCAGATCTCGGCCCACTTGATGTAGGTGTTGCAGGCGTTGGTCAACACCGCCAGGCTCGGCTTCGGGATCTTGCCCATGGGATGAACTCCGTCTCGCAGCTGCGTGGCGACGTCTGCCTTCACGTAGCCGCAGATGTCGGGCGAATAGCCGAAGTCCTCCGCCTCTCCCAAGTATTCGTGAGCCACTCGCCGAACGGCCGTTTGAAGAGAGTTGATCTCGGGAAAGACCACGGGCAGGTCAAAGGTCTTGAGGATTTCGTTGATGCTGCCCATGACGAATACATAGGCCGCCCGCCCGTCGTTGGCCGCCGTCTCACCCAGCTCGGCGTACCACTCCCGAAACAGCCGGGCTCCGTCCTTGTTTCCGCGCCCGACGATCTCGTCTTCGCTCGGCGTCGTAGTCATCGCAGTATCTCCGGTCAGAAGTGCCCCCGACGCTCAGTCGAAGAGCAGGTTCTCCGTGAACGTCTCCACCTGCAGCTCGAGATGCTCGAAGGAGGTCATGTTCTCCTCGAACTCGGTCACAAAGTAGGGGATGTTCCGCTCGTCCAAGGCGTGGGTGTAGGCAACTTGCTCCTCGAGCCCCGGCTCGCACATCTTCGCGGCAGCGATGATGACGGCTTCCGCCTTGGCGGCGTCGATCCGTTCGAGGAGCATCTGTTCCTTCGGCTTGCGGAGATCGTGCTGGACGGGACTGTAGGAGGAGTGCTCGAGGTAGGATTCAGCGAGCTGGAAGAGAGGATCACCCGCCGTGGGGACGTCGTTCTCGATCCAGCGCAGGCCGATGAGCAGGTCATCGTCGACCACATAGCAGCTCCTGCCCAGCATCCGTATCAGATCGAGAGGTGGCTGCTCGCAGAAGCCGCCCTCAAAGACGACGCGGATCCGGTCCTGTGGCTTGACGGTTCGGGCTTTGAGCTGCGGCAGGACTGCGCCTAGCAGCTCGTTGTGCTCTTCGCGAGGAACCATTCCGCCGATGGCCATCAGGCAGTAGGCGTCCTCTGCCGAGACCAGCCAGGGCTCGCTTCGCTTAATCTCGTAGAGTTCCCGCAGGTGCCGCCGGTTCTCGTTGAAGACGGCGATGGATCGGCGCAGGTCATCCTCGGTCACCGTTCGACCGGCGACCTCCTCGACGGTGCGCTTGAGCTGATCGTACTCGCCGCGAAGGTAGGTGGCGCTGTGCGAGGAGTTGGGGTTCTGGGGCAGGTAGAGGATTTGGCAGGGATAGGAAAAGTTGCGGCCCCAAATGGCGGCCAAGTTGCGGGCCGCATCGCAGATCGGGTGGGAAACGAACATGTCCAGCTCGACGCGGCCGCTCAGCGGCAGCTCGAGCGAGGTCTTCAGGATGGAGCACAGATAGGACCCGAAGTGCGAATCGGCTTGCGTGGGCTCCAGCGACGCGCCGCGAATCTTGACGGGCAACATGCCGGTGGCGTGGACGATCTCCTCGGGGAAGTAGACCTGGAAGTGTCCCACCACCTTGCCGCCGGCCTCTCGCCAGCGCTTGACGATCTCCCACTCCGAGTCCTCGACGACCTCCCGGCACTGCGCCAGTAGTTCATCCAGGGGTTTGTCCGCCCAGCCTTCGAGGACTCGAGCGCTCATGCCTTGGCTCCGTTCCGGACGGCCCCCGATCCGCCGAAGAAGAGATCCAGGACGTGATTCAGCTTCTCCTGGTTGTCGGCGAAAAGAGTATCGGCGTAGGCGCTCAGGGTGACCTCCACCAGCGCCACGTAGTACCAGGAGAGAAGGCGCGGGTCCGTGGGTGCCAGCTCGCCGTCTCGGATCCCGTCCCTGAGGATGGCTTCCACTTGCTCGGGCAAGGCCTCCTGGTAGGCCCGTACCAGCTCCGCCCGGGCCGGGTCCCGGAAGACGTTGATGTCGCGGCGCACGAGCAGGATGATCTGCCGCGAGTCGCGCGGCAGATCGAGGAAGGCCTCGGTCAACAGGCCCAGCCGCTCTCGACAGCTTCCCGCGGAATCTACCGCGCGGCGGAAGAGCTCCCGCTTGCGGCCGAGATCGGTGTGCAGAAGCGCCAGATAAAGCTCCTCCTTGCTCGCGAAGTGGTGGTAGATTGCCCCCTTGGTGAGTTCTGCGACCCGGGCGATCTGGGCCGTCGTCACCTCGGCGTAGTTCTTGGCGACGAAAAGAGAATGCGCTGCCGCGAGGATCTTGGCGATCGTGGCCTCCGAGCGGGCCACCATGGAGCTAGCCGGCATTTCCTACCACACTCCTGCCGCGGGCGAGGGAAATGCCCTGGTGACAACCGCGGCAAGCCATCTGGGGCCATGTAGGGCCATCGTGCCTCCGATCACATACCGACCAGCCGGTATGTCTATCCCAGTATCGCCACCACCTCCCAGCCTGTCAACCCTGAAATCCCGCAGAGAGTAAGGGCGCTCGCGCTCGACGCTCAGTTGAAGCAGTGGCTACCGAGCGACATACGAGCGCAAGTTGGTGATTGCGCAACCGAAACAATGGCGGCCAAACCGAAAGTGGCTGGCAGACCCGGTGCAAGCCGTTGTCGAACCAGCCACTTATCTGAGTAGCGGGGGCCAGATTCGAACTGGCGACCTTCGGGTTATGAGCCCGACGAGCTACC
>JBHHYG010000244.1:0-5635 GCA_046757445.1 Acidobacteriota bacterium | reverse complement strand
CTAGCCACGATCCGGGGTGAGTGATGCGGGCTCTAAATGAGAGCCGGTGAGTCGCTATTGCGCATAGTATCCGGGCCGGGCCCTTACCTTCAGATCTTCGCGACCGTCTCCTTTCAGGCGCACCTCGATCGACCGCCACTCCCCGCCCCCCACGGCAATCAGCGGTGTGTAGGTGATGCGGTACTGCGCCCGAAGATCCTCTGCGATGGCCTCGTAGATGCTCGACGGGTCACCACTCCGCCCGAGGTACGACACCCGACCTCCGGTGGCCTCAGCGAGTCTGCCGAGCACCCAACGCTCCCGGAAGAAACGAATTGAAAGGTCCACCCCCACAGGGTAGAGGGCAACGTCGGCACGCTGGGCGGCGGCTATAGAGGCCTGCAGCCGCTCGTCGCTGCCCTCATCGTGACCATCGGTAAGCACCACAACAGCTCGGCGCCCATCGACGCCGGCAAAGCTCTCTGCTGCTGCGATCACCGAGTCGTACAGGGCCGTGTAGCTACCGCGGCGAATGAGCGAGAAGGCGTCAGAGAGCCGGCTGGTATCGTTGGTGAATCCTTGCATCATGGTGGGCAGGTCGGAAAAGCTCATGACGAACGCCTTGTCCTGTGGCTGCGTCATGAGTCCCTCGATGAACGTGGTTCCTGCCTCGAGGGTCTTGTCCAGCCGGTCGACCATGCTACCGCTGCAATCGACAAGCATCCCGATCGCCAGCGGCAACTCGGAGACTCTCTCGACGGCAACGATCTCCTGTAGTCTACCCTCCTCCAGCACTTCGAAGGCTCCTGGCGGCAGCGGCAAGGCACCCCCGTGCTTGGCTTCGACACTGACGTAGACCTCGACCTGATCCACCCGGGCGTAGTAACCGATGGTTCCGCTGGGGTCGGCTCCCGCCGCGCCGCCCTCGTAGACGTCATGGACCACCTGCCGACCGGGCCCATAGGCTCGCACCTCGATCCGGTGGGCGGCCGGCCGACCAGCGTCCCAGATCATCTCGTAGGGAGCGTCCACATCCGAGAACAGCATGCGGCCATCGATGAAGAAGTCGACCGACCGGACGCCTTCGGGATGGTCCGCCTCGACCGCGGCCAACACCTTGACTCTTCCCACCAGCATGCTGTCGGGTGGCGGAGAACTGATGCGCACCCGAAAACCCTGAAGGGGAACGGCACCCTCTCGCCCCTCGGAAACCGAGGCCCCGTCCTTCCCCTCTTGGCCCCCGTCTTTGCCTTCAGGTGGCCGGCGTGAATGCACCTGCAGGCGACGCACCGGCAGATCGTGGAAGCGGCTCCAAACAGCTTGCTGGCTGGCCTCGGTGGCAGGCGGCGCCAGGGCGGCTGCAGCGGCAACGGTGGTCATCGGTGCACAGTGCGAGAACCATAGCAGGCCGGCTATGGTCCAAATCGCCACGGTGCACCTCCTTCCACCAGGACCGGTGACGACACATCCTGCCGTCACCGGGAAGGTGATGACCCCCTACTCGTTCCAGCTACGGCCGGCGGCGCGACGTGCGCCGCGACTCTGTCAGCAACCGCACAGCACTGCGTATCTTAGCAGCCTCCTCGTGCCGCCCCTGCTGGTCGTAGACCTGCGCCAGCAGGTTGCGCGGCTCGATATAGTCATGCTTCAACGAGATGGCCCGCTTGAAGGCTGCGGCGGCCGCGGCGAGGTCACCTCGGCGGTACAGCGCCACCCCGCGATGATAGTGCAGGAAAGGATTTCTCCTCCTCAGCGATAAGGCCTTGTCATATTCAGCGAGCGCCTCATCCAGATCACCCCGGTCGAGACTCAGGTTGCCGAGATTGTGGTGGGGTGCCGCAAAGTTCCCGTCCGAGGTAATCGCCGCCCAATACTCCGCCTCTGCCCTCTGCGGCTTCTTCAGCCGCGCGTAGACTACACCCAGATTATTGTGCGCCCTGGCAAATCGCGGCACCACCATGGTGGCCAGCTCGAAGTTCCGCCGCACCTCTTCCCACGGGATGGGCCGTCCTTCCTTCTGCGCCTCGTCGATGAGCTCGTAGCCGAGGTTATTGTAGTAGTGCGCCAGGGCGGTCACGTCATCGATGATGCGGAACGTGCGATAGTCAGCCACCTGGCCGTCATAGTCGACAAGGGTGAAGCCCCGCTCGGTTCGGGCCACCCCGGCGATGTGCCCGGCGTCGACGATCAGCTCCTCCTCCCGGCGCAGGTCGTTCACCCTATCGGAAGCGTCCACGTAGTAGGCGGTCAGGCCGAGCTGCCGCGCCAGGCCGACGAAAATGGAGGTCAGCGCCAGGCAGTTGCCGTAGCCGCGGGCAACGGTCTCGGCCGGGGGGGCAGTAGCGACGGGCTCGTAGCTCAGGGCAAAAGCATGCGCGTCGGTGATCGATCTCACCAGGGCCTGCGTCTTCTCGTAGTCGGAACGCGCGGTGGCTGTGACCTTCCGTGCCTTTTCGACCATCTCGGGCGACACCTGGAAGGGAACCACCAGCTCGCCGGCCGCGGCCTCCGGCACCCGTTCCCGCATCGTCTCCATCAACACCTCTGGGCTGTAGGCGACTTTCGTGGAGGTGCTGGCGCAAGCACCGGCGGCCAAGGCGGCAGCGGCCAGAACAGCGACCGTGCCCAGGACTCCGTGTCGTTTTCTCCTCATCGTCGGTAGCGAGCTGCGGCGCGAGCTCTTGGGTGCATGGTTACGGGCCGGATTTCAGCGCTGCCAAGATATCCTTCACCAAGCCGACGTCCGGGTTGTCTGCCGGGGCCATCTCGAGGAACTTTTCAAAGGCGGCGATCGCCTGCGTCGTATCTCCGATGTTGATGTAAGCGAAGCCGATCTGTTTGTGAGCCGGCACGTATTCGGGATCGACCTTGAGCGCGCCCTGGTAGTACTCGATCGCCCGATCCGTCACTCCTTTGCTGAAGTAAACCTCGGCGACGTTGTAGTAAATCGCTGGGTCGTCAGGGCTCGACTCGAGCACTCGTTCGAAATAGGGCAAGGCTTCATCGGCATTGCCTTGGGAAACCAGAATCTCGGCCAAGTTGTAGAGTGCCGCGGCGTTGTTCGCATCCGCACTGAGCACCTTCTTGTAGGCCGCCTTGGCTTCCTCGGTCTTGCCCATCTCCCGGTAGGCATTGCCGACGTTCACGTTGACCTGAGAGAGGTCGGGATTGGCGGTCATGAACTCCTGCCAGCGGGCAATGGCGCTGGCGTAGTCGCCTTGCTCGTAGAGCTGATTGCCTTCCTTGAACAGCTGCGGATCCTTCACATTCGCCGCCGACACCCCGGTTGCCGTGGTCGCCGCAGCCACCTCTAGCGTCACATCCAGGTCCGGGTTGCCGCCCATGCCGCGGATCCTGCCATGGGTCACGTAGGAGATGTATCCCTCCTTCTCGAAGGTGAACTCCCAGGCATCGGTGCCGAGGCCTAGAATCGCCCATCTGCCGTTCTTGTCGGTGGTAGCAATCAGGCTGCTAGGGGTTCTGCCGGCGTTGAAGGCGGTGACCTTTACCCCCTCCAGATTGTTGCCGTTCGAGTCGGTCACCCTGCCCTGGACGCGACCCGTGCCCCGCTGTGCCATGGCTGGACCGACGACCAGCAACGATGACAGAAGCACGACCACAACCAGCAACCCCCGCTCGGCCACCAGGGACCACCTAGGGAATCGATCCGGCATCAGCGATCTGAAAAGGCACCTCATGTGTCAGCTCCGCCCCCGATACCAAATCCTTGATGTGGATCTGGATCTTGTAACTGCCCCCGGGTTTCAATTGGCTCACCTGCTCGAGAGGGATCTGCTGGCCGATGGAGAAGTAATTGAGGGTCTGAGTAGGCAGTTTGGCGATGCTCTGGTCATCCTCCGCCCGCAGGATGCGATGATCTACCTCGATCTTGGGCTGCTGGGTGGTGGCATCCACCTGGCTCCCCATGACGAAGTAGAGCAACTCGACGGTCTCGTTCCTCTCGTACACCCTGTCGACCGTGGCGTTGATGCTGACGTTGCCGATGCGAACGCCCGGGTAGACTTTGTTGACATCGATAGGGTCGGCCTTCTGGGTCATCTCCCCCGTGGAGAGGATGACGCTGGTCAGCATCAGCTCGCCGCTGCCGTAGTTCGGCACCGTGAAGGGCTCGATCGTGGTGGTAATGTTCTGGGAAGCGTTGTCCATCACCCCCCAGATCAGCTTGTAGTTGCCCGGTACCAGTGTCATGCCGAACGAGTGGGCGGCGGTCTCTGCTTCAGTTCCCTCGTCGGCACTGGCGGTAAAATCCATATCCATCCGACGAAGAGTCCGCTCACCGGCGTCGGGGTCGACCCGGACCAGCAGCCCGAAGGCTTTCAAGGATGCCGGCCCCTCTTGCCCCTCGGAGCCGAAGCTCAGGCCCTGCTTGCCGAGCTTGAAGGCCATCACCGTGTAGGTATTGTTCTCCGGCGCCGGGAAAAAGCTGATCCTCTGCTGCAGAGCCAGGTCCTGCTGGGGTACGCCCTGCTGCCTGAGCCGTTGGATCGCCAGCACGTACGGGGCCACCGTCTCTGCGGCTCCGCTCGAGGCCGCTCCCGTCCGCCCAGGAGCCCTTCCACCGGCACCGGGATTCGGCCCGCGGCCGGCAAAGTAGTCCTGCACGTCCTTACCCGCCAGGAAGGCCCTCTGGTCGAGCTCCACCTTGCCGCTCAGCGAGAAGCTGCGCCCCTGGAAGGCGGTGAAAATGAGCTTCTCCTTGCCCTCCAGGTAGGGGTTGTTGGCCACATTCATGGTCCAGGTGAGCGTCTGGCGCTGGCTGGCGCCGACACCGATACCGCCGCCGCCACCACCACCAATACCGCCGCCGCCGCCACCACCACCACCTGTGACCGGATCACCACCACCACCGCCACCAGCGCCGCCACCACCGATCCCTGCGGCGCTGCCAACGCTCCCTTTGGTCTCCTGCTGCACGGGTGAGCCGTAGATGATGAAGACCTTGCCGCGATCGGTCTTGTAGCCGGGATCATTCTCGCGAAACCTGGCCATCGCCGTTGCCACCCTGGCCATGTAGAAGTCACGGAACTCGTTGGCCGCGGTGCCAGGCGTCGGATCGCGACTCTCCCAGAAGCTGACCATGAAGGCCTGCTTCGCCTCGTCGCCCTTGAGATGCTTCCAGGCACCCTTCTCGTCTTTGGTCATGAGCATCTCGACCATCTCACCAAAGTGCTTCGATAACTCTTCCTGGTTGAGAGTCGGCGGGCGACGCGGGCCTCTACGCCCCCGTTGGCCTCTCTGCCCCCTTTGCAGCGGCTCGGCCCAGGCAGTGAGGGCGAGGCTGCAGGCCAGCAGGCAGGCGATGATCGTCACTTTACGCATCGACAGCTCTCCACGACATATACTGATTCTCGTGCGCATCGAAGTTCCAATGGGGCAGTCAGCGGATGGGAACCAGCACGTCTTGCAGCAGCGGGATCCACACGGAGAGCCCGCCAAGATCGGAACCCGAATACCAAGGGTAGTATATTCCCGACGTAAGGAATCTGACAACCCGGAACAGTGACCGCATGTCGACAATGAGCCCGGTTCCAAGGGGGCCCGAAAACGCATGAAACTGCCTTCTGACAGGGGCCTCGGGCTAGCCCGCACTTCTCAACGGCTCGCGGCTGCGCGGGCGCCAGGGCCGCGATGACTG
>JBHHYG010000243.1:0-5688 GCA_046757445.1 Acidobacteriota bacterium | reverse complement strand
AATCGTGCACCGCGACCTCAAGCCCGGCAATGTCTTCATTACCGAGGAAGGCGTCGCCAAGATTCTCGACTTCGGCCTGGCGCGCCTGGAGTCTGCCGATCTCACGGCTGCCGACTGTGACACGGTTGCCGACGAGCCGGTGACGCGGGCAGGGACCTTGATCGGGACCCTCGAATACATGTCGCCGGAGCAGGCACGAGGCGAGCCGGCTGACGCTCGCAGCGACATCTACGCCTTCGGCTGTCTGTTGTACGAAATGGTTACTGGCGAGCGCGCCTTCGCGCGGCCTACCGCTGCCGAGACCATCGCGGCGATTCTCAAGGAAGAGCCGCCCCGCCTCGAAGCGGTCTCCACCGCCTTCGCGGGCGGCGAGCTTCGGAGCATTGTCGAGCACTGCCTGGAGAAGCGGCCTGAGGATCGTTTCCAATCGGCGCGCGATCTGAGTTTCGCCCTCTCTCTGGTCGGTTGTGGTACTCGGCCCGGCGCGGCGAGTTCGGCGCCTTCGATGCCGCACGGTTCTGTCGGGGATGGCGCACCGGCGCCGAACTTGCGAGGAAACGTACCGCCCGCTCTGACGGTGCAGAGTCGCTCGACGGCTTCCGGTGAGGGATTGGCTTCGGGCAGAGCCGTTTCGGTCGGCGTCGCTCCGTTCGTCACCCTGGGTTCCGATCAAGAAGCCGAGCAGTTCGCTGCCGGCCTGGTCGAGGAAATCGTCAGCGCGCTCTCGGCAATCGGCGGCCTGCGCGTCGCGGCGAAGCCCTCGGGCTGGTCTCCGAGTGATGCGCAGGATGTACGAGAGATCGGTCGTGAGCTCGGTGTCGATGCCATCCTGCGCGGCAGCGTCCGACGGGCGGGCGACCGGGTCCGTGTGAGCGTCCAGCTCGTGAGCGTGGGTGACGGCTACCATCGCTGGACGGAGAGCTTCGAGCACCAACTCGACGATGTCTTCGCGATCCAGGAGCAGATCGCTTCTGCCATCGCCGAGAAGATCGAACAGCGGGACATGAAGGTTGTTGCCTCCGGGGTCCTCAAGTCGGTTGCCTACCGGCCGCGGGACGGAGAAGAGATGCGCGAAACGGATCGATGCCGGGTGCGAATGGGCCGTGGGCTCGAGCGGGAGAACCGGCCCGGCGGGAGGCGTGAGGTCACCCTCTTGTCGGAGGAGTCATGGAGCGAGACCTGCTCGGAGCTCGGCGTCGAGCTGCCCTGGCACACGCGGCGTGCCAACTTCCTCGTCCGGGGGTTGGATCTGGCGGAGACGATCTCCCATACTGTCCGGATCGGCGAGGTCGAGATCCGCATCCATGGCGAGACGCACCCCTGCGACTTCATGGACGAGCAGCACTTCGGCCTGCGCGAGGCGCTGATCCCCAACTGCCGCGGCGGGGTCTACGGAGAGGTGATCGTCGCAGGAACCGTACACGCCGGCGACCCTGTCACCGTCCTGGAGGAGTGAGGAACCGCTGCAACGCCGCTTCACAGAAGGAAGTCGGCGGTGCGAACGGCGAGGGGTTGACGGTTGCCGCTCTTCCCTGGAAGCTGGGTGGCCTGTTGCGGCAGCAGCGTCTGCCCGCTGCCCGTGGCCGGGTAGGCGGGGGGGTTCTCTGTAGACGATGAAGGAGTTGCAGACATGAGCGGTATTCATCGGATGCTGTTTTCGGGTAGCTGCGCGCGCGAGCGGGTGGTTCGGGCAGGATGGCCGCTGAGGATCGGTCTCGGGACAGTGGCCCCTCTTGCGCTCGCCTGTTCGGCGGGAGCGGGCTCCCCACCGGTGGGACCGGCGCTGGCGGGCGAGACCACCGCCTTCGTCCACGTCAACGTCGTGCCCATGGATCGCGAGCAGCTGCTCGAGGATCAGACGGTGGTGGTCAACGGCGGCGCATCGTGGCCATGGGCGCGGCCGCCGAGACCGCCATCCCGGAGGGGGCGGTGGAGATTGACGGTGCCGGCGACTACCTGATGCCGGGGCTGGCGGAGATGCACGGCCACCTGCCCAACCCCCGGTCGCCGGCGGCGGTGACGGAGAACGTAGTGTTTCTGTACGTCGCCAACGGCGTCACCACGGTGCGCGGCATGCAGGGGGACCCCTCCCAGTTCGCGCTCCGTGAGTGGATCGAGAGCGGCGAGCTCGTTGGCCCACGTCTCTATCTCGGCAGCCCGGCGATGACCGGGAGGTCGGTGACCTCCGTCGAGGACGCCCGCCGGTTGGTGAGAGAATACAAGGACGCCGGCTACGATCTGTTGAAGGTGCACGAGGGGCTTTCCCCGGCCGTCTACGATGCCATCGGCGCCACCGCCAAGGAGGTTGGCATCCCTTTCGGCGGCCACGTCTCGGACGCCGTCGGCCTGCGCCACGCGCTCGAGGCCGGACAGGCGACGATCGACCATCTCGACAACTTCATCGAGGCGCTGGTGCCGGAGGGTCTGGGTGCCGATGCGCCGGGCCTGGAGGGTGTTGGCGAGCTCCTCGACCGTATCGACGAGAACCAGATCCCCGAGCTGGTCGAGGCTTTGCTTCAAGCCGGTGCCTACGTCGTGCCGACGATGGTGCTGTGGCAGTCGGGCATCTTTGCCACCGAGCCCTCAGCGCAGCTGATCGAGGAGCGCCCCGAGGTCGAGTACATGCCGCGGCAGACCGTGCAGGCCTGGGCGCGTGCGGTCGATCAGCGGCTCGAGCATGCCGATCTCGAGGTCAACCGGCGCGTCGCCGAGCTGCGCCGCAAGATCCTCATGGCCATCCACGCCGGCGGCGGCGGTATCCTGCTCGGCACCGACTCTCCGCAGATCTTCAGCGTCCCCGGCTTCTCCATCCATCGCGAGATGAAGTACTGGGTGGAGGCCGGCATGAGCCCCTACGAGGTGCTCGAGGCCGGTACCCGCAGCGTCGCCGAGTACCTCGGCGCCACCGATGAGTTCGGCACCGTGGCCGCGGGCAAACGCGCCGACCTGATCCTCGTGCAGGGCAACCCGCTCGAGGATGTGACCAATGTCAGCCGCAGGGTGGGCGTCATGGTCAACGGACGCTGGCTCCCGGAGGCCGAGATCCAGCAGCGGCTGGCCGCGATCGCCGCTTCCTATGCGGCCGAGCATGAGCCGGGGTAGCCTCCATGTCTCATCGCTCTCCGCGCCCTCGCGACGTAGCGCGATGAGAAATGCAGGCTAGCACCTGATGGGGGGTTGGTCATGGAGTTGGGCGCCAGCCCGCTGATGCGTCGAGAATGTCGAGGATCTCCCGGTAGCGCTCTTCCTGCAGTATCAGCCAAACGCGCTCTGGTGCCTGCGCGCCGGCCCGCTCGATGGCCGTCTCGAGCAGGGCCAGGAAAGCGGCGGGTTGCAAGGTGCCGTGCAGCGTCCCCAGCAGTGGAAGGCCGATCGACGCAAGCTCTCTGCGGGCGGTTTCTTCGAAGATCCCATCCAGGGCACTGGCGACCCACTCCTCCCTGAACGTGGGATCGGCGTTGAAGTCATGCACCACTGCCAGCAGTCGCAGGGGCCGACCCGGCTTGACGACGACTTCTCCGGGCTTCTCGGGCGCCGCCTCCCACACCTCGGTCATTACTCGGATGGGATGATCATGTTGCTCGATGATCCTCGAGTCGGTGCTCAAGACCAGCCAAGTGTCTTCCTCTGCGGCCACCGCCTCGAGGGGGAAGGGCGACTCCTGCGCCGGTGCGGCGATGATGCGCACCGGGCCGACTCGAGCGCACCTGCTCTTGCCGCCGGCTACGAGCCGCAGCTTCGATCTTTTCTTCTTCTCATCGCCCGTCATCTTCTGCTTCCAAGGCCTCTTTCCTCGTTGCCAACGCTGCTCGTAGGCGCCAGCGGGTGCGTGTGGACGGTATGCCATAATCACCGAGATGAACCAAGAGGTCGATACTGCGGTTTGCGCTCATCACTTCCTCCAGCCGGTCGTCGCTCGAGCAATCCCGGTGCTCTTTGCGGCTCTGTTGCCAGTGGTTGCCGACGCGCAGACTCTGTGTCTGACTCTGTCCGCGATCCCGTTGCCAGCGCGCGGTGGGTCGTGGAAGCATAGGGCAACAGCACCCCGTGCTACGGCACTTCAACAGCAAGCCACTCGGAGGCTACCGATGCGGGCATCGATCATCTTCACCGTTCTCACTTTCTTTCCCACCGCGAGCTTGCTGGCCCAGGCGGACCCACCGCTGCGGCCGGTGGCCACCTATTCGATCGTCGCCCGCGACGCTGCCACCGGCGAGATCGGCGTCGCCGTGCAATCGCACTGGTTCTCGGTGGGCGCCATCGTCCCCTGGGCCGAGGCGGGGGTGGGGGCGGTGGCGACGCAGTCGTTCGTCGAGCCGGCGTACGGGCCCCTCGGCCTGGAACTGATGCGCCTGGGCCGAACCGCGCCCGAGGCGCTGAAAGCGCTGGTTTCCACCGATGCCGACGAGGCGGTCCGTCAGGTGGCGATGATCGACGCCGAGGGGCGTGTGGCAGCGCACACCGGAAGCCGTGCCATCTGGGCTGCCGGTCAGCATGTGGGGAATCAGTACTCGGTGCAGGCCAACCTGATGGAGAGCCCCACTGTTTGGGAGGCGATGGCCCGGGCCTACGAGTCAGCGGAAGGAGATCTTGCCGAGCGGCTGCTGGCGGCGCTCGAGGCCGCCGAAGGGGAGGGGGGTGACATCCGTGGTCGCCAGTCGGCGGCTATCGTCGTCGTCTCCGGCAACAGCACGGGCAAGCCGTGGGTGGACCGCAAGTTCGACCTGCGCGTCGAGGACAACCCGAATCCGGTGCCCGAGCTGCGGCGACTGGTGCGGCTGCAGCGGGCCTATCTGAAGCTCAACGAGGGCGACGAGTGGGTGACCAAGAAAGATATCGACAAGGCCATGCAGGCCTACCGGGCGGCGATGGATATTCTTCCCGATGCCGCCACCAACGGTGAGGCACCCTTCTGGGTCGGCATCACCCTGGCGGCCTCCGATCGTGTCGATGCGGCCGTACCCTACCTGGTGCGCGCCTACGCCCAAGACCGCCGCTGGGCCGAGCTGGTGCCCCGGCTGCCGGCCGCCGCCCTGCTGCCCGACGACCCTAGCCTGATTGATCGGCTCGTCGAACGGATGAAAGGTGGTAGCTAGCCTGATTTCTCATCGGTCTCCTGCTGCGGGCGCGGGTAGGCCCGGGGCGACGGGCTTGACGGTGGCCGATGCGCTGCCCACACTTCGGTCTCGTGATTTCGAACCCCTCTTGCTCATCACGGTGCGTCGCGTTCGTGATGAGCTAGCGGTGAAGACCAACCATGGGGGCTTCCATGAGGCTTTCTGCGTTCTCCTTCGCCCTGGCGGCCGGCATCCTGTGGGGCAGCGCCATTTTCCTGATCGGCCTGGTGGCCCTGGGTGTGCCCGGCTACGGGGATACGGTGCTGTCCATCGCTGCATCGATCTACCCTGGCTTCAACAATACGGGGACATTGGCCGATCTGGGGATCGGGGTAGTGTACGCGCTGTTCGACGGCCTGGTCGGCGGATACATCTTTGCCCGCCTCTACAATTTCCTGATCGGCCTCGGGGTAACTGCCACCGTTGGCTCGGCGGACGCTACGGCGGCATCCGAGGCGGCGGGCACCTAGCCCGAACTTCTCAACGGCTCGCGGCTGCGCGGCCGCTTCATCCCATCTATACGTGGGCCGCCAGACCACTGTAGGGCAGCGGCTGGCCCTCGAGCACGTCG
>JBHHYG010000242.1:0-5731 GCA_046757445.1 Acidobacteriota bacterium | reverse complement strand
TGCGCGCTCTAGAGAAATGGCCGTGGATCTTCACGCAGCTCCTGGCCTTACATACTCGTAGTCTTGGCTTCAGTAGATCGGGTCCAGGCTCCCTCGGTGGCTCGACAGCCGATGCCTCGAGACCCTGGTCCGAGCTGACCATTGACCCGACCCTGGCCGCCTAGTCCGCATGTCTCATCGACCTCCTGCTGCAGGCGCGGGCCTCTCCGCACCCTGGCGACGAAGCGCGATGAAAACATGCCGGCTAACAGGAGAGATGACTATGACAGAGGAATTCGATCTGCAGCCGCCTCAGGTTGAGGGCGCGCTGCCTGCTCCTGCCCTTCTTGTCGTTGCTGGCTTCTTGGCCATGCTCACTGTTCTCCTGCCGACCATCTCCCTACCGGTAGCGGCGGCGCCCAGCGACCTCTCTGGCGCAACACAGCAGAGATCGTCGAAGTGGACTCTACGGTTGGATCCTGAGCAAACAAAGATCGAGTTCAGGTTCGGCGCTACCTTTCACAAGGGTGAAGTTGAAGGGTCGATGAAGTTGGTGCGTGGCGAGATCCAGTTTGACCCGCTTTCAGAAACGGCCTCCGGGGAGGTTGTTGCCGATGCCACGAGCGGCTTCACCGGCAACGAGGGGCGCGACAAGAACATGCACAAGGACGTGCTCGAGAGCCGCGTTTATCCCGAAATCATTTTCACGCCGCTACGCTTCGAGGGAGATTTCTATCCCGAGGGTGAAAGCGACGTGCTCATCGCCGGCAATCTGGATATTCATGGTAGCAAGCATGAGATCACACTTCTCGCCCATGTGCGTGCCGACGGTGACCGCCTCTCGGGATCTGCTTCGTTCAAGGTGCCCTACGTTGAATGGGGCATGAAGAATGCGAGCAGGTTCATTCTCAGGGTGAACAAAGTCATCCAGGTCAACTTGCAGATCAGCGGTACCTTTCTTGCTGGTGACACCAACCAAGGTAGTTCGCCCGCAGTAGGAGAGTGACGAGGACTGCGGGTTAGTCGCGTGTAGCTGCCTCAGTGCCGAGCAGGCGCTCGCGCACGATCGCAGCAACATCACGTCCGGCAAAGACGGTAATCTTGTCTCCGGCCCGCAACACAGTATCGCCGCGCACCACGTGCTGCTCATCACCTCTCTGCAGAGAGAGGATCAAGCTTTCCTCCGGTAGAGCTATCTCCCGGACCTGTATCCCCGCGGCCGGCGAGTTGGCGAGCACCTCCAGGTCGATGAGGCGCATGTCCGGGGATTGACTGAGCCCGTGCTCCTCGGCTTTCTGCAGGTGCTGAGCGCGCTTGGTGATGGCATGGTTGTAGGCGCGGACAATATCGGTGCGGCGTATCACCCCGACCACTCGCTTCGATCCTTCGCGTTCGAGGACCGGAAGCCGACCGACACCCCGAATTCCCAGACGGCGCAAGGCTACCCCCATTGGCTCATGCGGATAAGTAGTGAACAAGGCTTTGGTGGTGGCTATATCGGCCACCTTTTTTCCTTGAATTGAGCCCTCGGCGAGCACGCGGTCCAGGTCTTGAACGCTGACCATGCCGGCAAGCTCACCGGAAGGTGTTACCACTGAAAAACCGTGCATGCGCGTGCGCCGGAACTCCGCCGCCAAATCTTCGAGTGGCATATCCAGAGGCACCACGTCCATGTCGGTCGTCATGACCTCGCCGACCGTGACCCCTTGCATCACGTCGACGTCTTGTCCGTGTTCCAAACGGAGACCACGCCGGCTCAACTTGAGCGTATAGATGGATTCACGGCTGAGGACTGATGAGACCAAGGTGCTCACCACCGTCGCCAACATGAGCGGCAAGATAATGTGATAGTCACGGGTCATCTCGAACAAGATGATGATCGCGGTCACCGGCGCATGAGCAGCACCGCTGAAAAACGCCGACATCCCGACCAACGCATAGGCACCGGAGGGTGCGGTGATCTGAGGGAATAGCTGGTTCGTGAGCTGGCCGAAGGCATTACCCAACATCGCCCCCATGAACAGCGAGGGAGCGAGGACACCTCCCGATCCGCCCGAGCCGAGAGTCACCGAGGTGGCTAGCAGCTTGATGACGATCAGCGCCAGGGTCACCTGGATCGCCAGTCGACCCACGAGAGCGTCGTTGATGGTTTCGTAGCCCACGCCGAAGACGCGTGGGTAACCGCCGATCCTGAAGGTAAAGATACCAATGACCCCCAGCACCAGGCCTCCCACAGCCGGCCCCGCATACTCGGGAAGACGCATCTTCTCCCAGAGATCCTCCATCAGGTAGAGGCCTCGACTGAAAATGACCGCCGCGACTGCTGCCATGACGCCAAGGGTCGCGTACAGTAGCAGCTCCCAAGGGCTCACAAGCGAATACTCGGGAACAACAAAAGTCCGCAGGTCGCCCATGAAAGCCTGGCCGATCACATCTGCGGTCACCGCCGAGATGACGACGGCACCGAAATCGCGGGTGGCAAACCGGCCAAGGATAATCTCCACGGCGAAAATGGCGCCGGCGATCGGGGCATTGAAAGTGGCGGCGATGCCTCCCGCAGCCCCGCACGCCACGAGATTTCGGGTGCGTGCGGCGGAGAGCTTCATGGTTTGACCGAGGGTGGCGCCCAGCGCCGAGCCGATCTGAACGATTGGTCCCTCACGACCCACCGACCCGCCGCTGCCGATGCAGATACTCGAGGCCAGGGCCTTGATCACGGCCACCCGGGGTCGAATTCGCCCGCCGTGTATGGCCACGGCCTCCATGACCTCGGGCACGCCGTGCCCCTTGGCTTCACGGGCGAATCGGTAGATCAGGATGCCGACGATGAGGCCGCCGAAGGTGGGGATGACGAGGAGATGGTAGGGGGCGATGCCTTCCATGATATCGCCGAGACCCTGATAACTGAGCCTATTGGCACCCGAGATGAGCCCTCGGAATATCACCGCACCAAGGCCCGAGCCGATACCCACGACCAGGGCCGTAAACATGGTGATCGCCGATTCGGACACTTCACGCTGGTCCAGCCAGCGAGAGAGCCGTCGCCGCAGCCTGCGGCTGAACGAGGAATGGAGGGCGGGGGGAAAAGGTTCCTTTACCATGTCGTGGGAAACCTATTACAAAACTTTACAGATTGCCCGTCGATTTCCTGAATCCTATCCGTCAACATGATCGTCTCATAAGGAAAAGAAGGAGCGGCACAGGTCGCTTCAATCGCCGCGGAGGAAGGTGCAATGAGCAACTGGATGACAGCGATCGGACTTTCGGCGGGGCTCAGCCTGGCCGCGTTGGTGCCGGCGCGGCAGAGCCGACCGGCGGCAGGTACAGAGTATCCTCCGGAGCTGATCGAGCAACTCGAATTGGTGCGCACGGTGACGGCGAGGTTCCAAGACCACCGCGTGGCGCTCGAGGAAGGCTTCGAGCGCTTCGGCGGAGATTCACCGTTGATGGGCGAACACTGGTATCGACGCGATCGCCCCAACGAGACTTTCGACATCGGCAAGCCCTCGGTTCTCCAATACCTGCCCGTCGGCGACGAGAGAATCCTGGTCGGGGTTGCCTACACTGTCTACCGGCTGCCTGGAGAGCCCCTGCCCGAGGGTTTCGTCGGTGGCGAGGATCTCTGGCATATCCACGACCTGGTAAAGATCGCCCGCGCCGCCAGCCTCGACCGCCCCTTGCTGCGCTGGGTCGCCGAACGGCGCATACACAATGGCAAGATCGGCGCCGGCGACGGACGCACGGAACTGACCATGGTGCACGCTTGGGTTTGGCTGGATAATCCCGACGGCGTTTTCGCCCAAGACAACCGTGTCTTGCCCTATCTGCGTGCCGGCCTGCCGCCGGAATACGCTGCGGAGGCGAGCGCCGATGCAGCCTTCGGGGTGAGCCTGCTCAGCAACCAGGCGTGCGACTTCGAGCTCCGGCGTCTCGGCTTCATGGCCGGCGTCAGGTGGCGGCAGCGGCGGACACTCCGTGCCGCCTGTAGCGAAGCGGCTGGCAAAGTGCGCACCGTCTTGGCGACCGACCCGGACGCCGCGACGTTCAACGCCGCCGCCGCCGAGGCTTGGCGAGACTACCTTCAGGTGCGGCAGCAAACCCTGACGCCACAACAGGTCGAGCGCCTCGGTGCCGGCATCGAGTTCCCGATGGGCCAGCACGGCCACCACCCGAGGGGTTGAGGCACCCGGCGGCCAGCAACCCGTTTCGGCCAGGCATCAGCCCCCCTCTCGCGCCCTGCCGGCTCGCGCCTTGTCCTCGCGGCCCTGGCGCCCGCCCGCTTCATGACCCGTTGTAACGGCTCAGCGGCTCTGGTGCCAATTCGTGATCGATCCCGAGATCGCCAGCGTGCTTGCATCGGCCGGCATGCCCGATGGATAGAGCGATGCTAGCCGCGGCACCTGCCAGATGCGCACCAGGCCGGCGCTGTTGAGGTCGAGGAAGTTCGTTGCCGCTGCGCCCGCAATGTTGGAGGGCTCCTTGATCTTGATTCTGTTCTCCGCGTAGAGGGCTGCCAGGACGCGGACGTTGGGATCGGGGCTTCCCGACTCCACGAGTATCTCCGTGGCGGTGACCAGGCCAAGGTTTCCGTCGACCGCGCTGTCGGGATCGGGGCCGTCCTGAAGGTACAGCCCGGCCGGGTACAGATCTTTGTGGATTTCGATCTTGTCGGTGGCATAGAGCACGCCGGTGCCCTGGTACTTCACCGCAGCGAGCAGGTCGCCGCCGGGTGGGCCCTTCTTGCCGAGCTTCACTTGCCCGTCGACCTTGACGATACCGTTGACAGTGAGTACGTCGGTGTTCGCATCCCATACGATGCTTCCCTTGCCCGCGGCGTCGGTGAACGAAAAGCTGGCCGTACCCGCTTCGATGATGAGGTCGCCGCCGGCCAACGGCTGATACGAATGAGCATCGAGCCAGTCGGCATAGCTCGGGTAGCTCATTCCGGTGTGAGGATCGGTGTAGGGGTCTGCCAGCCCAGGGAAGGTGACCTCTCCCATGTCGTAGACGTCGGTGACGTCGGCATAAATATCCCCGGTTGCCGGTGTGATGGTGCCGTCGGAGTAGATCGCATCGAGGGTTTCCTTGTCGCCGTTGCCGCTGACGTCCGGTTCCCCGATCGATCCCTTGCTACCGAGAAGGACCTTTCCGGCCCTCAGCCGTAACACCGACTCGAGGGTCGACACGGTCTCGCCGTTGAAGTCGACGGTAGCCAACGGCGGAAGCTTCGAGAACAGTGTGCCCAGCCCGTTCGTCGGATCGTCAATGCCGATGTAGTTGTTCACCTGCGACGAGCCGTTGTTGAACTTGACCTGCGTCGGTGGGGGGTTGTCGTTGCCCAGAAGGTGGATGGAGCCGGCCACGCGGATGTTGCCGCCATCGAAAAGCTTCCCGGATACTCCTGCGCCCAAGAAAGCGCCGCTCTGGTAAGGATTGGTCAGGGTGATCTCCATCGAGACGACGGCGTCGACGGTTACCGAAGCCGGGACCTCCTTGTTGCCATCGGTGCCCACCGAGCGGATTCTGATATCGACCCGGTAGGAGTCCCCTCCGGTGGCGGTGAGCGTGGGCGGAAGCCAGATGATCCGCGAATAGCTACCGCTGCCCAGCGCTGCGCCACTGCCGACAGCGTAGGGGGTACCCGGATAGGGATTCGGGTCGAGCGTCGCCGTGCTCAGCGTCAAGCCGTTGAGCTGCGTGCCGTCAAGGTCTGGGAAGGGAACGTAGGGGACCGGGGGCATGACGGTGGTGT
>JBHHYG010000241.1:0-5755 GCA_046757445.1 Acidobacteriota bacterium | reverse complement strand
GCCCACGTCGCCTCCACCCACCGCCGCCCCGCCGCCCGCCACCAGGCGGGTCGCGATGGCGGTGAGCCTGTCGCTGACCTCAGCTGACGCGCATCCTCTGGCTAGCAGGTCGATAGCCAGCAGGGCCACGTGTGGGCCGGGGTCGTCGAGTGCCCCGATCGTGGGCGCACAACCGCCATCTGCTTGCAGCCGGCGGCCATAGGCGCGCAGCGCCTCGTAGCGGACTGCGGCCGACGGATCGGCCAGTGCCTGCTCGACGATCGACCTCCTGTCGTCGAGAAGATCGAGAGTGCCGGCCGCCGCTGCGGCCAGCCGCCGTACTTGTTGATCCGGGTCGTCGAGCGCCTGGCGCAGAAAGCGGGAATCGACATGCCCGCTGGCGATCAGCCCGGATGTTGCCAGCCGCCGGATGCGGGCAGCCTTCATCGATCTGTCTTGCCGTCGATCGGCCGTCGGAGCTCGGGGAGGGTCCTGGTGCGGCATGCCATAGCGAGCCAGCGCTCTCAGCAGCGCCATGCTCGGGGCCATGAGTGGATGTTCCTTCGCCTGTAGGCGGGCCAGTGACTCGAAGCCGCGAGCGATACCCAGCAAGGTGTCAAGTGGGGCAACCGGTGGGCTGATGGCGGACAGGGAATCAGGCGCCGCTGCCGCCGCCCCGGCCGCTCCCGAGGCTGCCAACAGTGCCGACTCGGCGGCGCGCACTTGCTCCGGGGAATCGTACGGGAGGCGGCCGAGCGTGCGCACGATCATGCCGCGGACCATGGGATCCTGCTCGTCGGCAAGCCGGGGAATCAGCACGGAGCTGGCCATCTCCGGGTCGCCGCCCGTGACCGCCTGGCCGAGGGCGTTGGCCGCCTCGCGACGTACGCTCGCCGCCGGGTCGGCGAGCATCGGCGCGATGGAGGTCACCAGCGAGGCGCGCTCGAGGCGACCGAGTGCCCGTACCCCGATGCGACGGATGTCGGCATTAGCGGATTGCAGTCCCTCGAGCAAGGGTGCCATGCCTGCCGGCGAGTCGGCCCGCTGATCTTCAGCGACGAGCATGGCGGTAAGGAGCCGGGAGTCCTGTTGACTCAGCGAGATCTTAGAGAAACCCACCCCGGCAGGCGACGAGCAAGCGGCAAGGAAAAGGCTCGAGGCACACAGGATGCTTCCCTGCAACAATCTTGGAACTTTCATGACGGGCGGGATTTTGCCCTCTGAAGGCTGTAGCTGACAAGCGCTGCCCGGTCGGGTAGCAAGGAATGCGGCTGGGATCCGCCGCAAGCCCCGCAAGAAGCCACGAGGAAAGCTCGGCTTGCGGCTATAATCGACAGCTCATGTTGTCTAGCCCGCATTTCCCAACGGGTCGTGAAGCGAGCGGGGGCAAGGGCCGCGAGGACAAGGCGCGCGCCGGTTCGGGGGTGCAGGCGTACTCGTGCCGTACGTCGAGCCCTCGAGCCAAGCGCAACGCAGTCATCGCGCGCCATTGCGCCCGCGCAGCCGCGAGCCGTTGAGAAATGCGGGCTAGGGCCCTGATTGCTGCCGCAGCCAGCGGGTGATGAGCGATGCGCGCTGACACCACCTCCGAACCCGCCCCCAGGACGACCTTGCGACCTCATCGAGACCAGGCGTTCGGATGTCGATCAGGGCCTTGCGCGTTGGCTGCCAACCTCATGATCGTCAGCCTGATCGTTTCCTCCTGCGCGCCTGCCGGTCAGACCTATTTGCAGGTTATCGATTGGCTGCCGCAGCTCGACCCCCGAATCGCCACCGGCAGGATCCTGCCCGCCAAAGGACCGCTTGCCCCCGAACTCGGAGTCGGCTGGCCCAACGTGGGCGGCGACGGCGGGCGGAAGGTTGCGCGGCTGCGCGGACGGGTTGCGGAGTTCACCTTCACGGCTGTCTATCGCGGTGATCACCTCATGGAAATGGAGCTCAAGCCACTCGGTCGGCCTTCGGGAGGACCCCAGCGGCTGACCGTCAGCCTCAACGGCGCGCCGGTTCGCACCCTCCCCCTGATGGGCGGCTGGCAAACCGTCAGGCTGCAGCTTCCCGATCGGCAGCTTCACCTAGGCTCTAACCAGGTGCGGCTGGAGTTCACCGCCGTCGAGGACGCTGCCGGCGCGGGGCAAGAGGCCGGAGCCGGGCCGCAAAGTCCGGTGCCCGTTGCTTCGGCCGCGATGGTGCGGGGCCTGCAGATCCGCTCGCCGCTGGGGCGTCCGCCCTGGCCGCGGCGGCCCACCGGCTTCGTCGATGGCGGCGGATCTGAGGGCACCGTTGCAACGACCGGGAGTCCGGCCACGGGCTCGCAGCCATCTGCGGGAGAAAATCAGCGACGTCCTGCCGTTGCCAACCTATCGATGCCCACGGACAGCTTGCTGGATTTGGCGCTACAGCTGCCCGAAGGTGCGAGGGTGGTGGGCCGGCTGGAGCCGCAACCGGTTGACCCACAAGCCGAGGGCGAGCTCATGGTGGCGGTGGAGCTGACCGATTCCGAGGGCCGCGAGGTCGAGCTCTACCGGGGGCGATTCCCCGCGGGCTTCACGCCGTGGCCCGCGGGCGGTGGCAAGGATTTGGATCTACCCCTTTACGATTGGGCGGGACAGGCGGTGCGCTTGCGTCTACGAGTGTGGGGCAGCGCCAACGGGCAGATCGTCTGGAGGGATCTGCGCATCATTTGCCGCTGTGGCGGTGCCCGGGCTGCCGCCATCGACACCATCGACCTGCGCCGACCGCCGTCCTCGGGCCGGCTCGGCCGGCCGGACATCTTCGTCATTCTCCTCGACGCTGCCCGTGCTGACGCCTTCTCCGCTTATGGCAGCCCGCACCCGACGCCAGTCACCGACGATCTGGCGGCGGCGGGCACGCGCTTTTCCCGCGCCCTGTCGCCCTCCTCCTGGACCGGCCCTGCGGTGCCCTCGTTGCTTACCGGTCGCTACCCTGGCGCTCACGGCGTCGAGGTCTGGGATCGGCGGCTCCCGGGCAACGTCGCCAGCCTGCCGGAACTGCTCGCCGATGCCGGCTATTACACCTTTCTCTTCAGCCATCACCTCATCTACAGAGGCAACAGCAGCCTGCGGCGCGGCTTCGAGAAGGTCGAGCTGGTCTCGCACCACGAGCGCGATCGGCTTCCGCATCTGGGCGATCTCTTGGTCAACGATCGCCCCACCTTCGCGCTGCTGCACCTGCTGCTGCCGCACGAGCCTTATGAGCCGCCGTCGCCGTACCGTGGCTCCTACAGCCGAGATGTCGCGGCGCGGTTCGATCTCCGGCAAGAGGTGCTCGGCCGCTATCCTGAGGCCGGGATCGAGAGAATCCACCCTGAGGAGCTGCGTTACATCCGGGCGCGGTACGACGAGAACGTCAGCTACACCGATCACCAGGTGGGCGAGATTCTCGACATGTTGCGCCAAAGGGGCCGCTATGAGAATTCGCTAGTGGTGCTGCTTTCGGATCACGGTGAGTCCTTCCTCGAACACGGATTCTTTCTCCACACCCGTACCCTCTACAATGAGGTCCTGCACGTGCCGCTGATCATCAAGTGGCCTCGAGGCACAGGGAGCTTCCGCCCGGTGGTGGGCGGTGCCGCGAGCCTGATCGATCTGGCACCGACGCTGGTGGATGGCCTGGGGATCTCCGATCCGCGGGCCGCCTTCCAGGGGATCAGTCTGCTGCCGGCGGTCTTCGACGGAGTGGAGGCCGAGCGTGCCCTCTATGCCGCCTCACGGCGCGCCCAGCGCTCCGAGCTGTCGCCGCGGCCTCTGCTGGCTCTGCAGGAAGGATCCAGCAAGCTCGTCTTTGATCAACTGCCGGGTGCGGTCGAGCTGTTCGACCTGCAGGAAGATCCCGGCGAGAGACGGAACCTGGCGGCGTCGGAGCCGGTGCGGGCGCAGCTGTTACTGCAGGAGCTGCTGGCACAGCGGCACCGCAACCGGCTGGCGCTGGCCGGTGTCGATGTGGGCAGGACAGGATTCGAGCTCGACCCTCAGACCCTCGAGCAGCTTCGAGCCCTCGGCTACATCCGCTAGCCCGAACTCCTCAACGGCGCGCGGGCAGCCGGTGGCAGTGGGGTCGAGGTCCGTACGGGGGCTCGCGGAGAGGCAACTCGCTGCGCTCGCCCTTGACGGGTAAAGCCTCCCCGCAAGCCCCGTACCCACCTCGACCGGCGCGCGCCTCTACCTCGAGCCGTGGCGGTTGAGGAACTCGTAGGCCTGATGGACCTGGCGAAACTTCTCGGCCGTCAGCTCGACGAGTTCCGGCCCCAGGTGGGCGACCCGGTCGGGGTGGTATTGCTTCGCCAAATGTTTGAAGGATTGCTTGATCTGCGACGGAGTCGCTCCCTCTTTCAGCCCCAGCACGGACAAGGCCCTCTGTCGCTGTCGACGGCTGGGCGTGGAGGGCGGCGCGTATCGGCGCGGATTGCCCGGGGCCGCTTCGATCAGCGAGCGGATAACGGATAGCAAAACCCAGAAGAACACTAGGCCCAAGATGGTCTTCAACATTGGCCAGTGTCCCGTTTCGAGGTGTGAGTCATCCTGGATGAGGCATCCATGAGCGTGTGGCGGCTAACGCCGCAATGCCCGGAAGCTTTGTTCGCCGCAGGATGGGCCGGGTACCCTTGAATCAAGCGAGTCCAATTGTAACGGCTGGCCAATCGCACGGCATCGTCGACGCCGCCTAGCCGCGCCCGCAGCAGGAGCACGGTGAGAACTCAGGGGTTAGACCCTGTCCGAGGAGGAAGCTTTGAAGGGGGCGCTGTTTCCTCACCGTTTCTCCGCCCGGGGCCGGCGAACTGCGCGTACGGGGGGGCGGTCTGCGGCCTGGCGGCGGCCGCTCCGGCTGCTCGGCCTGACAATGTTGGCCGCCTTGGCCCTGGCGGCCCGAGGTGAAACCCTGCCAGGGGTTCACGACGGGCTAGGCGGAACAGCCAAACGGACGGCGGGTGTGGATGGCTGGCGGCAGGCGCATGCGAGCGTCGAGGCGCCGGGGAGTGCCTTGCCGGCTCCGGGTGGGCGCTCTAGCGCGGCGCCACTTGCCTCCGGCTACCCGCTCATTTCCGCTGCGCAAGCAGACGAAATCAGGGCCCTGCTGGCGAGCTTCAAGCGGGACCCGCGTGGACCTTATCTCGATATTCGCTGGTTTTGTAACGACGGCACCGTCCTGCCTCCACAGGCGGGCGCCTGCGGAGCGCATGGTGGTGGCCACCAACATGCGGAGCTGAAGCCGCAAGCGCTGGCCCTCGAGACACTCGGGTTTCACCCGGGAACCATCCTGCGGGCGATCGCCTACGAGAGGTTCGTCGATGCCGAGCACGCCAACTACCGCTTGCGGGAGCTGATCGTCGATAGCTTCCTGCAGCAGTACGACGATGGCTGGGTGTTGCGGCGCGCCCGTTACTACCGTGGCGCCAGGCAGATCGAGGACGAGGAGCGTCAGGGCCGCCAGTTCCTGCAGCGACTTCTCGCTGACCCGGCGTGGCGAGCCGACAACCCGCTCCTGGCGGTACAGCTCGTGGCGGCGGTGCCGCACGGCCAGGCGGGCGTTCCCGGCAACCGGATTCGCTCGCTGGCGGCGAGGATCGCAGAGCTCGACCCCCGCTTCATGGACCTACGTGTCAAGATTCATTCGCGTCCGGGAGCTGGAGATCTACAGGCGGTGGCCCACTACCGGGATGCCCTGCCGGCATCGTCCGTGCCCGAACTGAGGGTAGCCGTGGATGAGCTGTACCAGGCGCTGGCCTCGGTCTACGCCGACCGGGACTATGCTCAGCGGC